>JALYIG010000248.1 GCA_030775885.1 Acidobacteriota bacterium
CGATATATGCATCCGGAACTCGGCGCGGCCAATCGACATAACCGCGGCGTATGCGGCGAATGGGCCGGTGAAGGGCAACTCGCCTCCGACGTTCCGCGACATTACGCTGCACAATGTGCGCATCTCCGGCGGCGGCAAAATTCTGTTCGATGGGTACGACCATGAGCATCGCGCTCAGGTGCTGCTGGATGGTGTCTTCCTCACGGACGTGGTGGGTGGGCCCAAACCCTACACCTATACATTCGACAACGCCGACGTGACCTATGGGCCGGGTGGAAGCAATCTGCAGGTTCCTGCGGGCAACGACGCTACGATCACGGGCAAGCCATCGCAGGGCAAGCCTGAATCATGCGCGGAGAAGTTTGTGCCGTTTCCGCAGTGACCCGTTATGGGCTCAATGTTTCCGCCAATAACTCCGTGAGTTTGGCGAAGGCGCGCTCGGCAAGCGGGGGATTGAAGACGGGGTTGTCCGACACGGTCCATCCGTGGGAGGTGCCTGCGTAGGTTTCGCTTTCGTAGTCCCCATCCCAGTCGAAGAGGGCGCGTTCGAAGTGGGCAATCTGTTCTGCGGTCATGCTGTTGTCGCCTTCCGCGTGGCCGAAGTAGAGTTGCGCCTTGACCTGCGGAAGGAGCAGGTGCGGACTGCCGGGATCGCTCGCCTGATACAAGCCTCCACCGTGGAAGGAAGCTGCTGCGGCGACCTTGTTGGGCCGGGCTGCGGCGGAGCGTAGAGACAGTGCGCCGCTGAAACAATATCCGACCGCGCCGATGGGGCCGGGCCGCACGCCAGGTTGTGCGGCGAGGTGGTCGACGTAGGCTGCGACGTCGCGCTGCTGGGCTTCGGGTGTCATCGGGCCGACCAGTTCCTGGAAACGCTGCATGGTGCGCGGCTCGCCCATTTTGCGGGGGAAGTCGAAGACCGGCGGACGGCGGCTGCGGTAGAAGGGGTTGGGCAGGAGGACGGCGTAGCCCTCCGCGGCGAGGCGGCGAGCCATTTGCCGATGCGCTGCGCGGATGCTGCCGATATCGGGCAGATGGAGTACGCCGGGCAGCGGCGTGGCGGGGTTGGGCGAGAAGAAGACGGCGTCTGCGGTGCCGTCTGGCATGGGTAGTTGCAAGTCGAGTTCGGTCATTGTGAAGCTCTTTTCGGCGAAGGTCTGAAACAAGACTATTCCACGCTGGTGGGGCGAAGGAACAGTCCCGAGGCCACATTCGCGGCTGAATTTGTGATGAGTCGTGATAACGTCGGGCCACACGATTCTTCACCGCAAGAGGGCCTGTCTATGCGTTTTCGTTCTGCTGTATTGATTGCAATCCTCCTGGGCTTATGCGGCATACACGCAAGCCATGCACATGCATTTGTGCCGGCCGGCACGGTCACTGGAACTCCATTTTCCGCGACTGCGGCTGAGCTGAGCGCGGCGTCTGCGGCCGTGCCGTCCAATAAAGAACATGATGTGCAGATTCTGCTTGAGGAAGCCGCCTACCGGTTCGCGGCGGATGGGACGATGGCGTACACGCTGCGGATGATCTATCGCCTGGATTCGGCTGACGGGGTGAAGAACTGGGCGGAGATATCGTCCCAGTGGGATCCCTGGTACGAGAAGCAGGCGCAGTTGCAGGCGCGCGTTCTGGAGCCAAACGGAGAATTTGTCTCGCTCGATCAGAAGACCATTACCGATGGGCCGGTCAACGCTGACGACGCTGAGACGTTCTCGTCCGAGCATGTGCGCCGCGCGCCTCTCCCCGGGTTGGAGATAGGCTCCATCGTCGAGGAAGTGCATACGATTGACGAGAAGATTCCATATTTTGCGAAGGGCGAAGTGTACCGATTTTTCTTTGGCGACAACATGCCGATTGCCCGCGATCGCTTGACGGTTGAGGTGCCGGTGGGGCTCCCATTCAAAGACGTTGTGCGCCACTTTCCCGGCCTTTCGGTTAGTCGATCCGAGACGGATGGGGTGCGGCATATTGTGTATGAGGCGACCGCGGTTGCGGCGCGAAACACATCGGATATTGACTTGAGCACAGACGCGCCGGAAACTCCGATGGTTGAGTTCGGGACTGGCGCTTCATGGGCGGATGTGGCTGCGGCCTATGCTGCGTTGGCGGATCCACAGACCGTGATCGCGGAGGCGACGGCGATTCTTCCGGAGAATCTCCCGGCGGATCGCATGGCGAAGATCGGCGCGATCGTGCAGCGTCTGCATAAGGAAGTTCGCTACACCGGTGTGGAGTTTGGCGCGGCAAAGCTGACGCCGCAGCGGCCATCAGAGGTCATTCAGCGGCACTACGGCGATTGCAAGGACAAGGCGACATTGCTGGTCGCTATGCTGCGGGCGTCGGGAATTCCGGCGAATCTGGCGCTGCTGTCGGCTGGGCCGGGAATGGATGTGGACCCCGAACTTCCGGGGATGAACCAATTCGATCACGCGATCGTGCATGTGCCTGCCAGCGGCTCTGGCGAGGGGGGCGAGGGCGATTTGTGGATCGATGCGACCGCGGAATTTTCCGCAGTGGGCACATTGCCTTACGACGACCAGGGTCGCCTTGCATTGATCATTGCGCCTGATACGAAGGTTCTGGCAAAGATCCCTGAACCGCGGCCGCAGGATTCCACGCTAGTGGAGACACGCACTTTTACGCTGGCGCAGATGGGTGCGGCACATGTGGTGGAGGGATCGGAGACGCACGGGTATATCGATGCCAGCTATCGTTCGAGCTACGGTGGGGTGGACACGACGAAGGTTCACCAGGACCTGGAAAACTACGTCCAGAATGCCTATCTGGCGAAGGCGCTCACCAAAGTCACCCACGGATCGGGCACCGACTTCGAACATCCTTTCCAGCTGACGTTGGTGGCCGACGGCGCCCGTCGCGGCTTTACATCGATGGGAGAGGCGGTAGTCGCTATCTTTCCCAATGCCGCTGCGCAGGGGTTGCCAAAGTGGTTTTATGAGGCGCCGCCGGTAATTGGTAAGGACACGCCGGAGGACACGCGCCACGAGCTTGAAATGGCGGCGAAGAGCCGATTGGCGATGTATACGATGCAGCCATTGATCAGCGAACGGCGGACCCGCATCCTGATTCCTGACGGCTTCGTGCTGCGGTCGCTGCCGGCCGACAAGACGACGCAGATGGGGCCCGCCACTCTGACTGAGAAATATGAGCAGGCGGAACCCGGAGTCGTAACAGCCACGTTCCGGTTCAACAGCGGTCCCTCGCACTTGACGGGGGAGCAGGTGCTTGCGCTGCGGGGTGCGGTACTCGAACTGAATAAGCGTGACTGGGTTGGCATTTACTTCGACCAGGTGGGTGCGAAGGCGCTGGCTGCAGGGCACATTCGCGAGGCGCTCGAGGCAGATCGATCTCTGATCACCGCCCGTCCTACGGAGGCGCTGCATCATGTGCGGTTGGCGCGCGCTTTGCTGGACGCTGGGATCGGGACGGAGGCGCACGGCGAAGCGAGGCGTGCGACTGAGCTTGATTCCAAGTCGTCCAATGCGTTTGCGACGCTGGGCTGGACGCTGGAGCACAATGGGCTGGGAGTGCGTTTTGGCAAGGGCTACGACCGGGCCGGCGCGATTGAAGCGTATCGGCGGGCAATAGAGCTCGATCCGGATGATAACGATCCCCGCTTCGAACTGGCGATTCTGTACGAGTTCAATGCGCGCGGTACGCGCTATGCTCAGGACGCCGACCTGCCCAAGGCTGTCGCCGCCTATCGCGAATTGATTGGGCGAACGAAGGACAAAGAACCGCAGAGCGCGAATCAGGACCGCGAGAACCTGCTGTATGCGCTTCTATTCTCGCGGCAGTTTGCGGAACTGGACAAGATGCTCGCGGATCTGCCTTCGAGCAACGCGCATTCGGTGTGCGCGATTACGTCGGCTACAGCGCAGCATGGAGCTGCAGCAGGCATTGCCCAGGCCGACCATGGCAACGTATCGGCGGCCGACCGTAACAAGAACCTGCGCAGCGCGGGTTCGCAGCTCGCGAACCTGCATCAGTATGCCGAGGCAGCCGAGGTGATGAGCGCCGGCATCCAGGGTGGCGACGATGCGCCGACAGTGGCGCGCCAGATCGAGTTATATCGCAGCCTGCACTCGAGCAATCTGGCGGCGTTGCCGACCACCAATCCTGCAAGCCCGGTGCGGTTGCTCACGTTTGGCGTGATGGCCGGGACGCTGACGCATGACCAGGCGGCGGGAGCGCTGAGCCGGCATGCCTACGCCAACGCCGAGGAGATGGAGCGCGACGTGAAGAAGAACCTGGCCAGTTCCGGATTTCTGCGCGGCATCGCCGAGAAGTCGGAATATACAGAGCCGGTGCTATTGGACCTTCTTGCAGGCAATATGACCTTCACGTCGACGGGCGACGATGAGACCGGGTTCGCAGTGGTTGCGCAAAGCCCCGGTGTAGCTCCTCAGCATTATTTTGTGGTGCGGGAGGACGGAGCCTATCGCGCTGTGGCGGACGGCAACGACACGAAGCAGTTGGGCAATGCCATACTGTATGCGCTACAGAACAAAAACCTCGCGCAGGCAAAGGCGATGCTCGACTGGAAGCGTGACCTGACGCATCGTGCCGGCGGAGACGATCCGTTTGAAGGACCGTTGCTGCCGCGGTTCTGGACGATTGGCAGCTCCAAGGCTGGAGCAGATTCGCCGGAAGCGATGAGGCTTGCAGCGATTTCTCTTTTGGCGGGATCAATGGATGCCAAGCCTTATCTCGTGGAGGTGAGTGCGCTGCGGGAAAAGGCGAGCAGTCAGAGACAGACAGATCTCGACGTACTGCTTGCGGTGGAAGGCGTGGGTGCTGAACAGCCGGACATTGCAATGCCCGCGGCGAAGCGCCTGCTGGATCAGGAGCCGGATTCGTTGACTGCTTTGCGCATGGCGGGCCAAGCGTTTTCGTACAAGAACGATGCTGTTGGGTGGCAGGCGATGCTTGCGCCGCTGCTGGCAAAGAAGCCGAAAGACCACGACCTGCTGTCGGAGCAGGTCCGGGCTTACTCGCTTGCGCATGACTGGTCTGCGGCGCAAGCGACGGAGCAAAAGGTGCTGGATTCGGGAAAGGCGAATTCGGTCGACTACAACGGCTATGCGTGGCTCGGGTTGTTCCACGGCCAGTTGGGTGACGACATCACCAAGGCTGCACAGCAAACGAACATGCTGACCAAGAATGGAAGCTGGGGAGAGCTACATACGCTGGCGTGCATTTACGCCGCGCAGGGCCGCACCACCGAGGCGCGACAGGTACTCGACCAGGCGATGTACGCAGGCCATATGACGGAGCCCAATTCCTCTGTATGGTATGCGCTTGGACTGATCTACGAGCAGTATGGTGCCCGGACGGCTGCGCTCGCGGCTTATGGCAAAGTCGAAGCCCATGAGGCTGACGATCATGCGTATATCGACCCCACATCGACGTATGTCCTGGCGCAGGCGAGGATCACGAGCCTTAATGGCAGCAAGTAGAGCGATGTCATGCCGGTGGCGGGATGGCGTTCCGGTTCAAATTGAGCAACGTAAGTCTTATGGACCGACCCTGCCAAAAGCGCGTCCGTCGTGAAAGGATAGTTGCGGTTGTTTTTGAGTGAAATTTGGTTTTGCAGCGCTCCGCGGAGCGAGGGTGATGAAGATGATGACACGGCGGCAGTTTATGGATGGAGTTGCAGTTGGGATTGCCGGGGCCGCAGTGGCTTCGACCGCGAAGAGCTATGCGCAAATTATGGGCTCGAATGAGCGGGTTAACTTCGCAACGATGGGATTGAATGGCCGCGGTGGAGCGCATCTCTCTGCGCTGAACGCGAATAAGGCTACGGCGCGGATGGCTTACTGCTGCGATGTTGACGCTAAGGTGCTGGCGAAGTTTTCCGGGGATGCTGAAAAGACACTGGGGTATTCGCCAAAAGCTGAAGGTGATTTCCGCAAGGCCCTGGAGTCGAAGGATGTGGATGCGATCAGCATTGCTACGCCCGACCATTGGCACGCACCGATGGCGGTACTGGGACTGAAGGCGGGCAAGCATGTGTATGTGGAGAAGCCGTCGAGCCACAATCCGCGTGAGGGCGAGTTGCTGATTGAGGCACAGCGTAAATATGGGAAGCTGGTCCAGGTTGGCGATCAGCAGCGATCCGCGCCGATGTCGATCAAGCTGATCCAGCAGATCCACGATGGGCTGATCGGCAGGGCGTACTACGCGAAGGCTTGGTACGAGAACAACCGCAAATCGATGGGGACGGGCAAAGTAGCACCGGTGCCGGATTGGCTGAACTGGGAGCTTTGGCAGGGACCGGCGCCGCGCAGCGAATACAAGGACAACATCCATCCATACAACTGGCACTGGCTGTTTCGTTACGGAACGGGCGAGAGCCTGAACAACGGGACGCACGAAGTGGATGTGTGCCGCTGGGCGCTCCAGGCCGACTATCCCGACCGTGTGACGGCTTCGGCCGGGCGGTATCACTTCCAGGATGATTGGCAGTTCTACGACACGATGGTGACGAGCTTTGAGTATCCGGACAAGCTGATTAGCTGGGAAGGCAAGTGCTGCAACGGGATGAAGGAATACAACCGCGGACGTGGATCGCTGATCCAGGGAACGAAGGGAAGCGTGGTGCTCGACCGTACGAGCTATGAGATTTACGATCTCGATGGGAAGAAGACCAGCGAGTTCAGCGAGGGTAAAACGGCTTCGACCAGCGATCTGGTGGGACAGGACTCGATGACGGATGCTCATTTTGCGAACTTCATTGCGGGGATTCGCACAGGCGAGAAGTTACATTCTCCGATTGAGGTTGCGAATGTGAGTGTGACGATGCTGCAACTT
>JALYIG010000249.1 GCA_030775885.1 Acidobacteriota bacterium
AAGAAGTTCTTAGCTAGTGGCTAAAAGCTGAACTTCCGTGCCCGAAAGGATGATTCATCATGGCAGTAACCTCGAATATTCCCGCCGTAGTCGCGACTCCGCGTGAGGGCAGGTTCAATAAGAATGCGGCACGGCGTGTGCGTGTTTCCGGCAAGATTCCCGCTGTCGTCTACGGTGCCGGCAAGGATTCCGTCGCGGTGTCGGTTGACCCGCGCGTGATCATCAAGATTTTGCACTCCGATTCCGGCCACAATACGATTTTCGATCTCGACGTTACGGGCGCAGGCGTGGTCAAAGCGATGATTGTCGACTGGCAGAACGAGCCGATCAAGGGCGCTTTGCTCCACATCGACCTGAAGCGCATTGCGATGGATAAGGCAATGCAGGTTTCGGTTCCCATTCAGTTGATCGGCATTCCGCTGGGCGTTAGGGCGCAGGGCGGAATTCTGGAGCATGTTCTGCGCGAGGTCGAGATCGAGTGCCTTCCCGGCGATATTCCAGGCCACTTGGACGTCGATGTTTCCGCTCTGGAACTCAACGGCGCGATTCACGTTTCTGACCTGCCGCACTCAGGCTCGATCAAATTCTTGTCGGACGAAGGCCTGACCGTCGCGCACGTCTCGGCGATACGCGAAGAGGAGCCAACTGCGGATGAGGTTGCCGCTGCTGCCGCCGCAACGCCTGCTGAGCCTGAAGTCGCCAAGAAAGGCAAGGGCGAGACGGACGCTGCCGCGCCTGCTGCCGACGCGAAGGCTGAGAAGAAGAAGTAAGGAAAGACAGTTGTTCGGTGTCAGTTGTTAGGTGTTAGTAAAGACAAAGGCGAAGGCGACGCGGCGTGAAACTGATTATCGGTCTCGGCAACCCCGGTATCGAGTACCAGTTCACCCCGCACAACGCCGGATTTCTCGCGGTAGACCGCATTGCGGAGTATTGCAATGCGGCCATCGCGAACCGCCGGGGCAGGGCGCTTACGGGTAAGGTGACACTGGCGGGACACGAAGTCCTGCTGGCCAAGCCAGAGACGTACATGAATCTGAGCGGGCTTTCCGCCGCCGCTCTGGTTCGTGAGTTGGAGATTCCGATTCCGTCCACCTCGGCAATACCGGACGTGATCGTGATCTACGACGAGCTCGACCTTCCGCTGGGCTCGATTCGCATTCGCGAGCGCGGTTCGGCGAACGGGCACAACGGAGTAAAGTCGATCTCCGGGGCGCTGGGCACGGATGAATGGTTGAGGATCCGCATTGGGGTTGGCAAACCGCCCCTTGAGGATGGCAGAGAGATTAAGTCGGGCGGTAAGGATTTTCTGCTAAGCCCGATGCGCAAGCAGGAGCTTGCGGTGCTGGACGAAGTGCTCGACCGGGTACGCAGCGCGGTCGAGGTAATACTCACCAAGGGACCTGGTCCTGCGATGAGTCAGTTCAATAGAAACAGTGATCCGTTGTGAGTTGTCAGTTGTTAGTGGAAACAGAGGCGGAAACATTCCAGACCGGGTTGGCAGACGATACGCCGACACGGTGCGAAGCAGAACTTCGCAGAAAGAAGTAACCGAAATGAATAATCGTACTTACGAAATCATGTTTATTGTTCGCCCGGACGTTGAGGAAGCCGATCTGGACAAGCTGATCGAGGGCTTCTCCGGAAACATCACCTCGGGTGGTGGCGAAGTCAAGAGCGTCGAGAAGATGGGCCGCCGCCGGCTCGCATACACCGTCCGCAAGTTCAACGACGGCTTCTACGTGTTGCTAAACGTGTCCGCTCCCGGCAGCCTGATTGGCGAGATTGAGCGCCGTCTGCGCGTCTCCGAGCAGGTGATCAAGTTCATCACCGTGCGCATGGACGAAGAAGAGAAGCGTCTCGCGAAGGTGAAGGCCCTGCGCGACTCCAAGGTAAAGCGCAGCGCGCAGCCGCTTCCGCCCCAGGCCGCACCGGCGCCGGTCGCGCCTGCCGCGGAAGCTCCGGCACCAGCCGCACCTGCGGCAGAAGCTCCGGTTGCGGAAGCTCCTGCTGTAGCCGAGCCCGAAGCGACTGCCGCAGAGCCGGTCTCCACAACGGTATAAGTTCGCTGGACAGAAGATTTTGCGAAGCTGTAAGGCTGCTTCGCGGGGACGATTCAACCTCCGCACCTGCTTCAAACCCCGCCCTTTTGCTAATGGCAAGATGGTGGGCTCTCAAAGGCTTCAACGCAAGCCTGGAGCAGGTTCGGCATAACGAGAGATTCAGAGAGGAAACACGAAATGGCTGACGAAACCAGCGTTCCAAGCACACCGCAATCGGAATCAGCAGCACCAGCAGCACCAGCAGCAAGGCCCTACACCCCGCGTCCTGCCTACGCAGGTCCCGGCGGCCCGCGTCCTCCGCGTCCAGCGGGCGGTCCCGGCGGTCCTGGAGGCCCCGGCGGTCCCGGCGGCGGACCTGGCGGACGGAAGTTTTTCCGTCGCAAGAAGGTCTGCAAGTTCTGCACCGAGAAGATCGACGCCATCAGCTACCGCGATGTCCGTCTGCTGCAGGGCTTCGTCGCCGAGCGCGGTAAGATTGTGCCCCGCCGCTTGACCGGCGTCTGCACCCGCCACCAGCGGAAGGTCTCGCTCGCCATCAAGCAGTCGCGCAACATCGCCCTGCTTGCGTTCGCCGCGCGCTTCTAACTACAGCTTCCAGCCGCTGGCTCTTAGCCGTCAGCTAAGGGCTAAGAGCTAAAAGCTAAGAGCTCTTCCGCAATGAGCGGAATGGAATTTCGGAGAAATGCAATGGAAGTAATTCTGAAAGAAGACGTCAACAAGCTCGGCAATCGCGGCGATGTGGTTAAGGTCGCTGACGGCTACGGGCGCAATTACCTGCTGCCGGGCAAGCTCGCCATCGAGGCAACGGCCAACAACAAGGCCGTCATCGAGCAGATGAAGGGCTCGTCCATCCGCAAGCTGGCCAAAGAGAAGATCGAGTCCGAGGAGCTTTCGAAGAAGTTGGAAGCGGTCGAGCTGGTCTTCGAGCGCAAGGTGGGCGAGAACGACCACCTGTTCGGCTCGGTCACGTCGGGCGACATCGCCCAGCAGCTCGAGCAGAAGGGCTACGCCGTCGATCGCCGCAAGATCTCGCTCGAAGAGCCGCTGAAGACTCTGGGCGAGTTCCACGTTCCAATCAAGCTGCACCGCGAGGTCACCACCCACCTGAAGGTCACGGTGAAGGGCGACCAAGCCGAAGAAACAGCTACTCCCGCCGCATAGCGTCGCCGCTGAAAGGCGGTTGAATCAGGGCACATCCCCGATCTAACTCGTGGATGTGCCCTTTTCTTTTGTTGGACTTGTGACGCAAGGATGGGATCGAGAAATGGGCGCCAGTGGTCAAATTCCTTCTCTCGCTTGTGCAATCAGTTGCACATTACCCCGTAAGAAAACTGGGGCTACTATCGGGTACCTCGTAAGCTATTTAGTTTGATTGGTTTACATTCGAGGTGAAAGGTTTGGGGATTGGTTATCCAAGTGCTTCTACCTTGTGTATTGAATCACTCTAGCAATCTTGGTATCTCCTAGATCAGCCTTCCATTTCGCAAGTTAAAGAGGGGCTATAAAATGTCGAAAATGATCAGACTCACCCTTTGCTGTCTTGTTGCTCTGTTATCTGCCGCCGTTCCTCGCATAAGTCTGGCCTCTAGCGTGACTTTGACGGTCGAAGCCGCCAGCGGAAGCCCTTATACGTTTGATATCAGCGGAGTCAGTCATGATGTCTTCCTTTCCTGCCTGAATGACCAGCGCACCATCAACGTTGGCGAATCGTGGGTAGCGACTGCCGAAAACCTCGGGGCGATGATTTCGAATCCAATTGCGAATCCGACCGACGGTACGATGACCCTCAAAGAGCTAAAGGAAGATGCATATCTGGATTCACTGTACGGGTCGAACAGCACGACCAATCAAGAGATCCAGGACGCAATCTGGACCATCCTGGACCGAGCGACCGGCAAGATTGGAAGTACCAGCTACATTTACACCGATCTGCCTGGTTCGGGTTCGACGCTCACCAATGAGGAGTTTGCGGTGCAGCAGGATCTCTCCAATGCGATCAGCAGTTTGAGCTTCGAGACTTCTAGTTTTTACTCCGAGTTCACTTTCTACGCACCTACGATTTGGGGACATTCAAACCAGGACTGCCATGACGGCTCCATCCCGCAGGAGTTCATGGGATATAAGCCCGTTACCCCGGAGCCGTCCAGCTTGGTCCTGATGGGGACTGGACTTGCAGGTCTCGCGGGCGCAATGCGTCGCCGCCTCAAGGAGTCCAAGTCGGCATAGAGACCCTCATCCGTAACCGAATCAAGTAAAGTGTGCGTGGCCTCCCAGAAGGGTGCCGCGCATATTTTCTTGCCGTCGCCATATAAGAGACGGATCCATCGGCAAATCCCAGCGCGGGTTCCCCCAGCCTGCGGACTCTCCACCTAATGATGGCGCAACGTTCGCCCTCACATCGCGGTATGCTCCGGAATCCGGACCAGGCGCATGGGGCGGGAAGCGGGTTATCAGCCTATTAGGGATGGCAGTCTAAGTGTGTCTTCTATTCGTACTTGAGCGTCTCGACGGGGTCCAGCCCTGCTGCCCGGTTGGCTGGAACGGTGCCGAAGATAACGCCCACCAAGACCGAAGTTGCCAGCGCGATTACGGCAGCCTGCCATGGCACAGGCAGTTGATAGGGCGTCAGCAGGCGCACAGAAATCGGGATTCCAAGTCCAAGTACGGTCCCCAGGACGCCGCCCGAGAGCGAAAGAAACACGGCCTCGGTTAGGAACTGCAGCCGAATCTCACGGCGGGTTGCGCCCAGCGCTTTGCGGATGCCAATCTCGCGAATGCGCGACTGGATGTTTGCCAGCATGCTGTTCATGATGCCGACGCCGGCAACGATGAGCGTAATGGCGGCTGCCAGCGTGAGGACCCAGGTCAGGATCGAAGCGATCTTCGACATGTCGTCGAGGATGCCGGTCAAAGTTTCGGCGTGGTAGACACTATTGGCGCGGTGGCGGCTTCGGATGAGTGCGGTAATTTCCTGCGCTGCCGGCTGTACCTGCGATGCGTCTGCCATCTTGAAGAAGATTTCCTTCACGACATCGGTGCCGGTGAAGTAGCGGGCGACCTCGTAGGGAATCAGCATGGTCTCGTCGCTGATCTCGGATATGCCGTAGGTGTCGATGCTCTCCTTGAATACGCCAATGATACTGAGCCGAATGCCCTTGATTGTGATGCTCTGCCCGACCGCAGCCTGAGCGCTGCCGAAGAGTTGAATCGCCAGCGGCTTGTTGAGCAGCACCACCTTCGCGTGGGCGGCAGCATCCTGGTCGTCGAAGAAGCGGCCTTCGAGCACAACAAGCCCGCGAATCTCTTTGTACTGGGGCGAGACACCCAAAAGCATCGCATCCTTGGTAATCCCGCCTCCGATGCTGACCCGGTCATGCACTTCCAGCATGGGCGAGTAAGCGACCACACCGGGAACCGAAGTCGCAACCGCCGCCATGTCCTCGCGCGTCATGTAGTCCGGCGAACTGGCGTTGTCATTGCCGATAATGCTGCCGCCGCTGTACTGCATCTCGATCTTATTCGGGCCAAGGCTGGAGATAGTTGCGACGGCGTAATCCCGGCCTGTCATGCCGACCGTGACGACCAGGATGATCGACGCAGAACCGATGACCATGCCCAGCATGGTCAGCATGAAACGCGCCTTGCTGGCCCGGAAGCTGTCCACCGCCAGCGAGATGACTTCGCTGAAATTGAGAGTGGAGCGAGCGCTGGCCAGCGTGCTGGCGAACGACTTTGCCTCCTTCTCCGGCTTTGGAACGATCGTGGTCGCCATCAGTGGATCATACCTTTGGGCGGGACGGGCCATGCTCTCCATGCGGGCAGAGTACGTCCTGGTTTCAGCTATTAGACGCCTTCCAGTATGGCAGCGGTGCACCCATTCATGCCAGCAGGTGGTGAAATCCGCACGAATGCATGCTCCTCGCTTAGACCTTCAAAGCTTTAGCAGGCGGCGAAACAGCGCCCTTGAACGCCGAGGAGTCGCGCATCACCAGCGAAGGTCGCAGCACCACCTGGTGAATGCTCTTCGAGCCCCTGTCCTTGAGCAGACTCAGGAGTAGCTTGGCGGCGCGGACACCGATCTGCCCGCTGTGGTGGTCCATGCTGGAGAGTGCGGACTTCAGGCTGGCGTCGTAATGCAGGTTGTCGCATCCGATGAAGGCGATGTCCTGGGGAATGCGCAGGCCGGCTTCCAGTGCGACATCGATGGCCGCAATCGCCATTGGATCGTTGTAGCAGAAGACACCGTCCGGCCGTTTGCCTTCGAGCAGGGTGCGCATGGCGATCAAGCTCTGCTGCCAGTCGCGGCCGTCCGCGGTCATGTATGGAGTGACCAGCTCGGGATCGAACTTCATCCCACTGCGCGAGAGCGCCTGTTTGTAGCCTTCAAAGCGGCCGACTCCCGTGGTGAATGGCAGGCCGCGAATATGCGCGATGCGCTTGCAGCCCATCGCGATCAAATGCTCCGTGGCCATGCGGCCTACCGCCCGATCGTCGACGCCAACGAAGTTGGTCTTAAAGCCGGGAAAGAAGCGGTCGATCATCACGAACGGAATTCCCTGCTCGTCGAGTTGCTGAAACTTCGCCGCCGACAGGCTGCACGAGGCTACGATCAACCCGTCCATGCGATGCCCAAGCAACTGCTCGATCGCTGCCTCTTCGACAAGGGGATCTTCCATCGACGACGAGATCATCACCCCGTAGCCCTGCTGTTTCATGGTGGAAGAGAGCGCCTCCAGCACCTCGGCGAAGAAGGGGTGCAGCAGAGTAGGCACGATCACGCCGACCTGGTAGCTCTGGCCGGTGACCAGGCCGCGCGCCGTGAGGTTTGGCCGGTAGCTGAGCTCTTTGGCCTTGTCCAGCACGCGCTGGCGCGTCTCCGGGCCGATGTCGGAATGTTCGCGCATCACCTTGGAGACCGTCACCACGGAGACACCCAACGCCTGCGCTATGTCCTTCATCGTTACTGCCATCGTAAGTACCCTAAGTCAAAGGGAAGCAAACCAGCCATCGCAAAGCAGGCTGGCAAAGAACAGAGGCTGAGGCGCTTCGATCCTAACATCCATAAATCATGAACTCCGGCGCGGATGTTCCCAGTTGCCAGATTGGCCGGACCGGAAGATCGCTTCAATTACTGCCATGTTCCCGATCGCGTCCTCAAGCGGCACCGGGACCTCAGTATTGTCCAGAATAGCTTTTGAGAAGGCATCGCCCTGCAGCGTGTACTGATCGCAGGCCGGAAAAGTTTCAGCCGTAATTCCGCCGCCGAAAAGATCGGAGCCCGTATCGATCAACAGGCGCGTCGGGCGGTCCGGAGGCACGTTGACCGGTATCTCCAGTTCGATGCGCCCTTTTGAGCCCAGGAAGTGAATGCGCTGGTAGGGCACCAGTTGCGTGCTGCAGCTGAAGACCGACTGGCCTCCCGCAAACTCGAGAATCGCCGACGTCAGCCGGTCGGTGTGCATAGCAGGATCGCGGTCGATGCTTGCCACCACGCGGGTCGGCTCCTGCGCGAAGGCATAGCGCGACGCCTGAATCAGGTAGCAGCCGATATCCATCAGCGCGCCTCCGCCTGCGTCGACCCTATTCCGAATGTTTTCAGGGTTGATGTTGAAGTAGCTGAAGTATCCAAGCACCGAACGCAGATCGCCGATGCGCCCTTCGTCCAGCAGCTCGCGCAAGCGGATCCACTGCGGATGCAGCCGCACCATGAACGCCTCGCCGATCTTCACGCCCGTGGCAGCGCGTACTTCGAGCAGCGTCTCCGCCTCGGCAACGGTCAGACTGATCGGCTTTTCGCACAGTACATGCTTGCCCGCCTGCGCAGCTTTTATCGTCCACGGGACGTGCAGATGGTTGGGAAGAGGATTGTAAATGGCATCGATGTTTGGATCGGCGAGCAGCTCTTCGTAGGAGCCATAGGCTCTGGGTATCCCCAGTCCAGCCGCGGCTTTCTTCGCCTGCTCCAGGTCACGCGACGCGATGGCATCGATCGACGAGAGGCGGCCCTGCTGCATGCCGGGAATGACTTTCTTCAGGCCGATGGCCGCGGTGCTGAGAACTCCCCAGCGAATCTTCTTAGACATGGTTGCTCATCATAGCGGCAGTCATAACTTCCGTCCAACCCCCTGACAAAAGTCGGCCACTCGCCACGCTTGCGACACCTGCGGCCGCCGTGATCTATCATCCTTGCGTTGCTCCAATAACTGCGAGGGACCGCTTATGAAAACTCTGCTATGCCTATGCGCAGCCGTGATAATGGCGCTGACACCCATTACCGCAAAGGCTGCAACCGACATAACCGGCGCGTGGACCGGCCAGATGAAGGCGCCGGACGGGTCGAACAGTTTTGAGCTCCGGTTCGTCTTCAAAGTGGAAGGGGCGAAGTTGACTGGCACGGTGCTAGGCCCTCAGGGAGATCCCATCGCCATCAGTGACGGCAAGATCGATGGAAACAAGATTTCCTTCACCGTTGTGGTCGCGGACATGGGCATGACCGTAACCCATGAGGGGACCGTCAGCGACGCCGGTGACGAAATCAAATTGACCACCAAGTCGGAGCAGGGTCCAGCCGGCGAGGTCACGCTCAAGCGACCAAAGTAGCGCCACGCTGCGATCAGTCCACAAAGTAAAAAGCGCCACCTCGCTGGAGATGGCGCTTCTTAGTACAAAATTGTGCCGTGAAACTCTATGCCAGAAGACGCCTGCGCACCATACCGGCAAGCCCGATAATTCCCGTTCCCAGAAGCAGGAGGCCAGAAGGCTCAGGGGCAGCGCTGGTGTTTACCAGGCTGAATTTGACTGGGACAGTACTGTTTACGCCATCGTTGTCGAGGAAATTCGCGGCGTAGGCTCCGACTCCGGTGGAAAAGATGTCCACCTTGAAACTGGTATTGCCCAGCGTGTCACTAAAGGCGAAGCCGTGCGTATCCACCAGGGTGGTAGTCGAGGGGAAGAGCAGATTATCGTTGCTGTCGAAGCCTCCGGGCGCAATCAAGCCCGTGATGCCTGTTCCGGATATGCCGCTAATAAGGTATGAACCGCCTGAACCGGCTGTGGCAACAAAAGTTCCGGTTCCGCTGAAGCCGCCGCCGGAACCGACGGCGGTGAAATTGAAGGTGGCAGCATGAGCGACTACAGGAAGAACCAGTGCACTCAGGAGGGCAAGAATGGAAAAGCGTGTACGCATCAGGGGAGGGCCTCGTTATTTGGTTACGATGCGCGATTTGCCTTGAATGTTTGCTCACTATTCCGCTGACTTTTCCCCGATTGATCGCACTTTCATCAAAGAAATCGAGACGCTCTATCCAATTTGTGAGCTATGAGATTTTCTTATCATCCAATCAAACCAGGGGCAGTGATCCATCGTTCCAAACTCCACAGGAATCATGGAGATGCTCTAGACTCACCAGTGATGCCGAATTCCAGTCACCCGCGTTTCCGCGCGCGCCGGAGCACCGCCGCATGAAGATCATCGTAGCCATCAAGCAGGTTCCCGAGCGCGACGCCCAGCTAACCATCGCCAGCGACGGCAAGTGGATCGACGAGGGCGACCTCGCCTACACCATCAACGAGCCAGACGCCTACGCGCTCGAAGAGGCACTGCAACTGAAAGACAAAAATGGCGGAGAGGTGATCGCCCTATGCGCCGGCCCGGAGCGCGCCAAGTCTACCCTTCGCGAAGCGTTGGCCAAAGGCGCGGACCGCGCGATTCATATCGAAGCGGACGACCTCGCCGGGCGCGACACTCTGTCCATCGGGCAAATGCTTGCGGATGCCATCCGCGCTGAATCGCCCGACCTCATCCTCACCGGCCTGCAGTCCGATGACCTCGGCCTCTTCCATACCGGTGTCGTGATCGCATAGTTTCTCGGCATGCCGC
>JALYIG010000250.1 GCA_030775885.1 Acidobacteriota bacterium
GCGATTGGGTGGCAGCTGCGGCTCGAGATGGCGGATGAGGTTGAGCTTTAGCCGGCGCAGGATCCGGCTCACCGTGGCCGGGCCGATCTTCAGTTCGAGTGCGATCCGAACTCCGGTCCAGCGCAGGTGGCGTAAGGTCTCGACCCTGGCCACCAGCTCGTCCGGCGTCTGACGCGGGCTGCACAGCGGACGGCAAGACCGGTCTCTCAGCCCAGCCAACCCCTCCAACCGATAGCGCCTGACCCATTTCGCTGCGCTCTGCCGGCTAAAACTTGAACTCGGCCGAGGCCTCCTTCAAGCTCAGCCGGCAGGTGAGAACAGCAACAGCAAGTTCTTCTCGACGATAAATCGTCAATCGAGCATGATGGTGGTAGTCCATTCGGTCTCCTGAGTCGCAAAAGTCTTCGCAAACTCAGCTTCACAGTTCTCGACCGAATGGACAACAAACTCCTGATAGATCACATCTAGACACCTTCGGCGGCTATATGAAGCAGTTCAACAAGGCTGGGGATATCGGAGCGTATGCGCAGGCCAAGACCAGTTCTTCAAAAACAGCTGATCTTGATTCTTTCCAAGCCTACGGAAGCTACGTCTATGTGCCACAGAGTGGTGGTCTCTTTGGTCCATTTCAAATACCATTCCTCGCGTATCGATTTGTTGGAGGCGAGTTTGATCGCAAGTTGAACCAGTTGAACTTCATACAGAGTCCGACCATCGTGGTGCCATTTCGGCTTGCGAGTAAGGAAGCTGTAGCGAAGGACTACTCCTCGGACTTCCAATGGCCCACCATGGCCGCAACGATGGGTGTCGAAGTAGTCAACGCGCGTGCGAGTGCCCTCCCGATTGCACATCCCTGGTACACCAGGGGCTTACTGGGGGCAACGTTTGCAACTGGGGACACTCCTGACACGCCGAAGTTCAATTCGATTGCGGTGACGAGTATCTGGCAACTACGGCTACCTTCTGCTCCAGAGATCTTTTACGACCCCAGGTTCGCCCCTCTCAAGGCTGATGGCACGAAGGGTGATCCGCCGGCCATGGCTGGAACGCAGCCGCGACACTATATCGACACGACGATCACGTACAAGTTGTACAGTTGGGTCGGAGTTTCGTTTGAACACTCCATGGTCACCACGTAATCCCAAGGAACGGAGAGTTTCGCCATGGCACTTCGGAAATCTGTTGCGACTTTGACGTCCGGCGAACGTGCAGCTTTCGTCAAGGCGGTGAAGCGGCTAAAACTTGCGCAGAGTAAATTCACACCTCCAACCACATCTCGTTACGACGACTATGTCTACATCCATATGCAGGCAATGCTCGTGATGCAGGTCAACGACCCGACTAAGCCGGTGGACAACGCGAACTGGACTGAGACTTCCGGCATGAGAATGCCGATGTGGGCGCCCCGATGCCCGGCCTTCCTCCCCTGGCACCGTGAGCTACTTCGCAACTTCGAAAAGGATTTGCAAGCGGAGTCGGGAGATTCGACACTTGGGCTTCCATATTGGGATTGGTCTGTCGATCAGAATCCAGGCTCAGTGCCGTGGACGGATGACTTCATGGGAGGTGACGGTCACGACGGTCCAGTCACCACAGGACCTTTCGCCGGAGTCGCCAACTGGAAGCTCAATCTAAGCGAAGACAATGACCAGGGAGGACCTGGTCTGGACCACCTCACACGCGGGTTTGGCTTGTGTCCAGGATTCGGTCGTCTGCCAACGCCTGCGGAGGTGCAGACAACGCTTGGGGTGGCAGTTTACGATCAGACCAGTTGGGACGATCACGAGACCTCCGCGACGTTCAGAAACAAACTTGAAGGATGGTATGTGCCGCCTGGAAGCACGGTAAGGGACGGGATGCACAATCTAGTCCATCTGTGGGTAGGCGGGAATGTTGGCGCAATGCTTCCCAGCAGCTCTCCAAATGACCCGATCTTCTTTCTTCATCATTGCAATATCGATCGTCTCTGGTCCGTTTGGCAGTCTCTTCAGCCGGGACCCCACTATGCTCCCTTCGTCACCACTGCCGGGTGAACCGGGGCAGGGCTCGATGAACCCATGATCTTTCACGATCCCGCGGTTTCGAGCACCCCGCCCTGGGACGATCCGCCCGCGACGCCAGCGCAGGTAGTCGATCACCGGACTTTGGGGTACGTCTACGACACAGACGGACCAGTGCACCCGATCAACACGAGGTTCCTGGCCTTCGATAAATAAACGATCGCTCCCAATGAGCAGATGACAAAACGCCTCAAGATCATTCCAAGAGATCGATTCAAACTCCGTCTCTCCGACCTGTCAGAGAAATAAGTCTCGGCCGTTTGGCGAAATTTCTGTCTACGTCCTGCGCACGGCCGAAATCGGCTGCCCTCGAGATGAGGCTGCCACCATTGACGAAGACCGCCTTGACGATTGCGTCAGCCGCAACGAGGATTCACTTAATGGTTTTATTGGCACAGCACCGCTGCGAGTAAGGGGCGTACTTTGAGCGATTTTATTTCAAGCAATCGACGTGATCACAAAGCTGCTTCCGCAGCTCAAGTCGATCACGGGCGCTCGGCGTCGCGAGTATTTCGAAAATTGATCACGCCACTGTTTGCTTCTTTCGAGGTAGTCCAAGATTTCTACAATGTTCTGATTCTGCAAACGAGAACAGAGATCGCGGATGTGGCAACTGAGGGTTACGGCATTTTGGCGACAACGCGGCGCTCTGAGCTCTCTCTGCGACAACTCTCCTCGTTGGAGAGGATCAAGGCTTCGTTCTTCCGTCAGCGGAGAAAGGATGAACACCTTCGTGACTCTCTCCGACGAGACGCCAAGCAAATGCTGAGAAGCATTAGGTGGACAGAAGAGCGTCGCTTCCTTATTTCGGTCTGCAATTACTTTCTTGGGCGCGGTGGATAGGCCCGACCGATGGAGAGCTTGATCGCGAAGCAGCCGGTCTGATTGAACATGGAGGTGACAAATACTGGGACACCCCTTCCTCCGAGCTGTACAACCATATTCGGACTGAGAACGATCCCGAGAGGATAATCGAGACCCTCGACGAAACAAGAGACTCTCTCAATCTGCAGTACATGAACGTACGACGCCAATTCAAGGCAGTCCAGCAGGCGATCATTCTGAACACGTGAACTCGTTTGTCGCATGATTTACCGGCCCCACGCTACTTGGCCGGGTATCGCCGAGCAGTTTGCCCTCGAATGCGAAGCGGTTGGCCTGTTATCCAAGTGAGAAGGACTCGCGGCCTCTGCTGCCGCCAAGCCGACCAATTGCAATATATGTTCATGCGCACGCAACATGATCATCCTCGCCTTGCCGACGATCTGCTCGTGATCCCACACACAGAGATTAGGCTGGTATAACTGACGGTGCGCGATGAATATTCCTTACCCAATCATTTCGGATATTTCGAAAGGCCGCTGTCTCCCGTTTATAGGAGCCGGTTTTTCCAAGAATGCTGTGCTCACGGCGGGTTTGTCTATGCCCGATTGGGACGATCTGACAAAGATACTTGAACAACAGGCCGCCACTCCTTTCGGCAGCCCGCCACTCGTTGTCGCACAGCGTTATCAAGACAAGTTCGGTCGCGTCCAACTGATTGAGGCAATTCGGGAAGCGCTGCACCCCGAAAATGCGCGCCCCGGTCACGCTCACCGGGCCTTTGCCAAGCTACCATTCGACACGATCTACACCACGAACTTCGACCTGTTACTTGAGGAGGCGTATCGGCAAGAATTGCGTCCTTTCCGATCGCTCGCAGGCGAGCTTCAATTGCCTTTTCATGCAGGGCGGACTGCTTCCAGCATCGTCAAAATGCATGGAGATTTGAGGCACGAAGAGCACATCATCGCTACGCAGAATGATTACGACGCGTTTCTCTCGAAATATCCGGTCGTTGCCACACACCTGTCCGCAATGCTCATTACGAGGACACCACTGTTCATCGGGTACAGCCTTTCTGATCCCGATTTCAAGAAGATCCGCGAAGTCGTCAGAACGCGACTCGGCGATTTCGAGCGAATGTCTTATGTCGTCCAGTTTGATGTTCCACCGGAGGAGATCGAAGCCGGTTTCAGAGAAAAAATACACATCATCTCGCTAACGACTGGCGCATCGACACGCGATTCGGTGCTCGCGAAATTCTTCTACGAGATTCTGGTTCAACTGGACACCCATTCAGGGGTGAGCCTTAGAAGTTCCCGACCCGACGTCTTCGAGGCGGTTGAGCCTGAACAGGTCCATCGAGCGGCCGCGTCGCGGGAAGATGCGGCGCTCATCGAATCAACCTCGCGCCTCTGCTTCGTGATGATGCCATTTAAGGGACGCTTCGATGAGATCTACCGCAATCTTGTCGCCCCCGTTGTGGTTCGCCAGGGACTTAGCCCAATGCGTGCGGACGAAATGGCCGGCCCGGGTTTTATTGTGGAGCAAATTCGAGTGGCCATCCAGCAGGCACGATTATGCATCGCTGACGTGACCGGTAATAACGCGAATGTTCTTTATGAAATTGGCCTGGCTCAGGCCATGAAGAAGCCACTCATCCTGCTGGCTGAACGCGAATCCACTGTGCCATTCGATGTCGCTCAAGAGCGAGTGATCTTTTATGATGAACAGCTCGATCAGGCATCAGATGCCCTCAAAAATGCGATCTCCGTTGCGTTGGCAGGTAGCCTGGTGCGGGCGACTCAGCAGTTTGAGATCGGAGCGTATCCTGGCGCGATAGCCGCTGCCGCAGTTGTTCTAGAGCAGAGACTGATCTGTCTTTTGCAGGTACGACAAATTACTCGTACAGATCGGATGTCTATTGGTCAGATGCTCCGGATCATGAAAGACCACAAGCTGGTTTCATCGCCGCGATTGGCAAAGCTCCTCAGAGTAGCCGACCTTCGTAACCAGTCGGTTCATGCCCGACTTGGACCTGGACCAACTCAAAAAGACGCCCAATTCGTCCTTGAACAGGTTCAGGATTTCCTAAAGCTCACCTCCAGTACTGATTGCCCATAGTCACAACTATCCGTTCCCGAGTGTTCGTCGCGCACGTATCTCTGTCCTCGAAGTCTGCCTCTTCGCGAGTATGTCGTATCAGATTCTCCCAGCGACAATGGACGTTGAGGACTTTCCCGTGAGCGGCCCAGACCCCCAATATTTTGCTAACAGATAGTCCGGTAACCTCATCAGAATTGGGATACCAGTCGTCCATGACGCAGACGAGCAGCTTCGGCTCGAGCAGAGCGCGGGGAAAGAATTCGTCGATCTCCGACGCAAGCCTTTTCATTCGGCTTGGAGTGAACGGGTTTTGGGGAAAATCCCAGAGACCCACTCCCGCCCCTATCGACGGTAATGATCTTCTGTACGGGGTTAGCTTGACACGACCAGCAACAAAGCGGGTTTGGTGAAGTCCGCTCCCGATATTGGTCTTCAACGCCGCATCTGTATTGTCGGTCTTGCTACAGAGCTCCTGGATCCTGGACAGGTCGACCGGGATGCCTGCCAACTGAATTTCCCGATCGCTGCCAATAGGAACGCAGGACGTCTCACCCTGCTGACGTGAAGTCAACGCGATCTAGACACCGCCTGAAATGTCGACGTACGAAATGTCTTCCGATGCCGTGAATGTTATGGGGATGGAAATCGGGCTGACGCCAACAAGGTCTGCCAGAAGGCCCGCTGTCAAAAGGTTGTCGCATTCTTGTCCCAAATATCGCCGATAGGGCCGGTTTTGCCGACTTAGCCGACTAACAAGTCACTTGCCGTCCATATTTTGATGTTTACCTCATTCCATGGCACGGAAGAGGTCACCACTTGCTGTGCACAGATGCCTCGGAGACAAACATAACTATCAGTCTTTTCGAAAGACAGCCGCTCGGAGGAGCGACACGCTAACGGGCCCGAGCCGAATGGGTTGAGCGAATTTGTCCAGCTGGGTGGCGCTCATCTCATAGACGATCCTTTCGCCCGGGCTCTCATTCCACCACTGAGCAGGAAGCGCCAGTACAGCTTCACTCCCGACCTCGACTCCGTCCTCCGTCAAGGAGTAGAACCTGCTGCTGACCATGTTGTAATTCTAGACATGAATTGCTGATCTGTAAGGCGAGAGTGTGCCAACGAGACGTTTTCACTTCGTTTGAGTGCATGTAGTTGCCTCGCGTTCTTTCAAGTGCCCCCGAAGTCTTTCCGCTCACGTGTGCGGATAATCGGCTGTAGCCCTCGTCCCGTGATTGGCAAAAGCAAGATTCGAATTTTGCGCTCTGCGCACCGGCGCATCAATTCAACCATGCCGAGCTGTTTAGGCCTTTCGATGTCAGTCAACGGGATATATTCGCGGTGAAAGGCCGGTCCAGCGCCGTCGGCTATCTGCCAATCGACGAGGACTAGCATGCCGAGCTTGGAACCGCGGCGAACCATGTCCAGGATCATGCCAGGATGGCGGCGGCGGCAGGTATCAGTTCGCTTTTTGTTGCCAATGCTCGCTCTTGTCAAGCCCTTGACCAACGGGTTCGAAGACAGTTGTAGGGTTTTATGGAGACGAGTGGCCGTGCTCTGATGCAGCCGCGCTCGTCCCGCACATTCAGCTTGTGAGAGAGATCGTCGATTGTCGGTGTCGATCGTTTCCTCGTCTAAGTTCTTGTCTATTAGTGCCCCCCCATAATGGTCCATTGCGAAGTCCAGGAATGCCACTCTGAGAAACTCAGCGCACGCTGAGGGTGTAACGGCTCGGTTGCGGAACAAAGCCCGATAAAGTTCACCATACTGCTTCCCTACCCCGCCGTAATCGCCGGTAGAAGCCAGTTGGCCGATGTCCTTCAACAGAACAAAGAAGTTCTTTGGCCAGTCCATTAGAACTCGAGAGGCTGCCAGGATGATCTGTTGGCTATCCGGTTCGACGGAAAATCTGTCGGCCACAAGTCCTCACTTTGCGATCGCTCGGACCACCACAAGCAGCGAGCGCAAGTCCATCGCAATGAGTTGTTCTTGAGGAAAGGCCAACGGGTTCTCGTCAGCGACCGGATATCGGAGGAGCTTCTTCTTATAGTGTTATCGTGTTAAGCAATGCAGCCTCAGACGAGGAGACTTTAGGCGTATCCGAGTCCTGCAAGTTGCCCCGACAATTGCATTCGAGTAACCCGGGCCTACGCGCTTCCCACTTCTCCACACCCCCGACTGCGACGAGATATCAACAAAACTCGCTGCGCTACACTAACAATCAAGCTGGTACAAAAGATCGGGCAGACCACCTGCTCGACAGCATGCGCACCTGGCTCGAAGCCACGCTCGCGAAGCTCTCCCGCAAGGCCGATACCGCGGCCGCGGAACGTGGTGAGGTCACTACCTGCTTGAATTAGCAGGGAAGATTTCTAAGGCGCTCCAGCAATTCTGAAGCTCTCGACAATGGCTGGAAAAACTGCTGTCTCGTCTGCGTGCTGAGTGTTTGTAGATGAGCACTGCTTCCTCAGCGAGCGCGACCCGTCTGACGTATTCGTCAGGTGTAGAGGAGCAACTCAAGAGAAAGCGCCGATGTACAATTTCCATTCCAGCAGTATATTTGGATCTGGGAACGGAAGAACGGCTAAGAAGCAGACCAAAGGCGGTCAGAAGAATCGAAAAGGCAATCGAAAATCAGTGCCGGAGTGGGTGACAGAGGGAGTGGTCGAAGGAAGTGCCGCACAGAATGGCCAAGGGGTGTCAAGAAAAAATGCCGCCCATTTCAAAATACAGTCATGCCTGCTGGGTATTCTCTTTCGACTCGAAGCAATCGTGCCGTGATAAGGCGAGTAATAAATGACCCTTCTCCTAGAAATATACCTTTATTGTAGGTTCATTCGGTAACGAATTCGGAGATATCCCAATGACGACTCTAGGCACGACCCAAGAATTATTCTGCCAATGGAATCCTGCTCGACTTGGCATAGGATTCGAGGATAGCCTCCAGCGCTACCTTAAATGCATGGCTTCCGTTCCCGGGGGGCACGCAGGTAGAGGGTTTCGCGAGCACCGCCATCTTAGCTCGGCATTGTATGAAAGTAATTGTGAATGATAGCATCTGTGAGGTAGCCGAAGCACATCGCACCCATCAATGGATTCATTTCCTGCGAATGCTCTCTTATCCAGAGCCGGAATTCAGAGCGGACCACCCCCTGCTCACTGCCTTCAAAGGACTTGCGGATGTGACGATACTCGATTTCGGTTGCGGGCTAGCGCGAGCCTTATGTAAGCAACTTGCTCTTCAACACGTATCGACAAAGTTACTATTGTGGGATATAGCTACCGTTCGACAAGACTTTCTTATGTAAGCCGCGACTAGTGAGGGCAGCAACGTCCAATTCTGCGATGCTCGAACAAATACCTTGTCTGGCTTTGAAACTCGAATCGATTTGTGTATTGCTATCGAAGTGTTTGAGCACCTTCACGATCCACTTGAACATTTGAGACTTCTGAATTCATGTTTAAATTCGGACGGACTGCTACTAACGAACCTGATGATTACGTAGCTGACTATATGCACGTCTCTCCAGATTTGGCCTCACTGAGGAATCAAATGCACGATTGGCAGTACCGAGTAATCATCCCGAATATTCTCTATCAGAAACAAACAACACGACCTTGACTCGACCACAAGTCTCTAGAATATAGAGCAAACGAAATCTATCTAGCCATCGTGATTGAATCGAATTAGAATATAAAGGACAGAACTATGCATGATACTGCCGGTGAGTTCGGCCGACGTTTTTTTGAGTTCTACTGGAAAGACGACTTCGCATCGGTAATCGACCTAGGCGCTCTAAATATAAACGGTTCGTTGAGAAACGCGTGTCCTAAGGATGCGACATACGTTGGGGTCGATCTCATTCCTGGATTAGGAGTAGACGTGGTCGTCGAAGACCCGTATAGGTTGCCTTTTGACGACGAGTCGTTCGATGTCGGTGTCTCAACATCCTGCTTTGAGCATAACCCGATGTTTTGGCTCACCTTCCTCGAAATAATCAGGGTAATCAAACCTAAAGGATATCTCTATCTTAATTGTCCATCGAATGGTTACTATCACGCCTATCCAGTAGACTGTTGGCGTTTTTATCCTGACGCCGGGCTAGCGCTTGAAATGTGGGCCAAGCATAGTCTAAAACAAGTAACCCTTCTTGAATCGTTTGTAGCTTTAAGACAAACAGATCAATGGAACGACAACGTAATGATTTTTCAAAAAAGCAGTAATTGCGTACCCCCTAGTAAATTCTTGGTCGATGAGATTCCAACCGCCGAAAATATTCATAAATGTGGCGTTGCTGGTTTGATTAGAGCAAATCCGGCGACTGAAGACCAACGTATAATTCTGGCCGCAACGGCAGATTCGATCGGCCCGTAAGGTGGTCCATCGGTATATCGAGAACGTATTACAAGAACTAGGGAGCCTCTGCGTAGGCCTGTGTTTTTTTGAGGTTAGTGGTGCGCGTGGATTTGGCCGGTCAGGGAGCATTTTCTCGCGCAATCTGGATCGTCTGGGAGTAGTTGTTAGAGCCTTAAAGCGCAGTTCTACCCGAGCACTGCCAGGTGTTTGCGGTGCAGGTA
>JALYIG010000251.1 GCA_030775885.1 Acidobacteriota bacterium
CGCTCGAAGACGTTGTCGTAGCTGTAGTCGTTGCCGATGGCGGTCAGGATGCTGCTGTCGGTGGTGAGGGCGATGGCACGCAGGGCGGGCCGGTCGACGGTGAGGCGCGAGACGAACTCGGCGACGAGATGCTGGGAGTCGGCGGCCGAGCCTCCATTGCCGCAGACCATCAACTTTCGGCCGGACTTCATGGCTTCGGCGGTGATGCGGCCGGCTTCGAGGACGGCGTCGTGGATGGACTCGTCGTTGAGGACCGCAGTGATGGTGGCGATGGATTGGCTGAGTTGCTTCTTTACCAGGTCTTTGATGGCGAATCTCCCGTGAAGTTGATGAAGATGATTTGGCTTCGTGGCGTGGTCGGCGTGCTTATGGCGTGGCGACCTCAGCGGGTGACAGCGCTGGCGCGGCGATGGGGCTGGGCGGCAAGGGAGGATACTCGAAGCCGATGCGCTCCTGCTCGATGACGTGGGGGCGCTGCTGGACCTTGGTGTAGATGGAGCCGACGTACTCGCCGATGACGCCCAGGAAGACCAGCATGATGGATTGCAGGAAGAAGACGCCGATGATCATGGGTGCGACGCCGACGGAGAACGTCCTCCAGAAGATGATCTTGGCGATGAGGTAGAAAAGCGCGATGAGGAAGCTGAGAAGTGCACCGGCAAAGCCTGCGAAGACGGCGAGGCGCAGTGGGACCTTCGAGGTGCTGACGAAGCCCAGCATTGCGATGTCGTAGAGTGTGTAAAAGTTGTTCTTGGTGATGCCGCGTTTGCGGGCGGGTTGGTGGAAGTAGAGGCGCTTGTTGGGCAGACTGATTTCGGCGACGATGCCTCGGAAGTACGGGTAAGGATCGTCGAAGGAGCGCACGATGTCGACGGCCTGTCGATCGTAGAGTCCGAAGCCGGTGAAATTCTGGATGGTCTCGACCGAGCTAAGGCGCTCGACGATGCGGTAGTACTGCTTGCGGAGCCAGTAGACGAGGCCATTTTCGCCGGACGCCTGCTTGACGCACAGGACCATCTTGTAGCCCTCTTCCCAGGCTGCGAGCATTTGCGGGATGAGGTCGGGCGGTTCCTGAAAGTCGGAGGCGATGCCGATGACGGCGTCACCCCGGGCCTGCAGGAGTGCATGGATGGGCGAGCGGATGTGGCCGAAGTTGCGCGCGTTGACGATGACCTTGACGTGCTGGTCGGAGGCGGCGATGCGGCGGAGGATCGCGGCGGTCGAGTCGGTGGAGTGGTTATCGATGAAGACGTGCTCGTACGCGTACTGCGGGTAGGTCTGCATGATCTCGCGGATGCGCAGATACATGGCCTCAATATTGTCTTCCTCGTTGTACGCATGAGTGACGATGCTGACAGTCTTCAATGGGATCCTCGCGGCGGAAAGGGTAGCTGGGAGAAGTGTAAGGCTGCGGCTGGGAAGTCATCAATCCGTGACACGCCGTATGGGTTCATTGAGTAACCCCTTTGGACGCGGGCTTCTGGCGAAAGGTGACTTTCTTGTGGCCGATGAAGCTGTAGATGCTGGAGAAACCCATTACAAATGCGCCGGCGATGTATCCAGCCATCGCTTTGCCGGTGCCGACGTGCTCGAGGACGGCGAGAGGCCTTCCGCTGACGTGAATCTCGACCGAGGCGAGGAAGGCGTGGAGAGCAGGCGCGTGGGTGTGGAAGGTCGACTGCAAGAAGCGTGTCAGGGCCGAGAGTATGACCAGGCCGGGAATCATGCCGGTGCCATAGACGGCGAAACACTTGAGCCACTCGGCAAGGAAGTTGCCCTTGGTGCGAAAGACGAAGAATTTGTATCCGAGATATGCGGCTGAAATATTCAACGGCATCGACAGGATAGAGGCAAGGACGACAGTGAGGTACAGATAACGGCCGGGTAGGGCTGTGTTGAGAAGCGTAAGGATAACGACATAACAGAGGTAGCCGAAGACCGTGTTGAAGACGCCAACGCAGAGGTAGCGGACGAACTGCCCGGCGGGAATTAGGTTGACGATGCGCTGCAGCCGTCCTGTGGGGATGAAGGGGTCCTGCGGGATGGGGACCACAGGAGGGTGGCTGGGGTGAATTTCGGGGTTGGCGGAGGGATGGTTTGTCATGCGCCAATCTCCGCGAGGAAGGAAGCTGAGGCGGCACGGTTGAAGCTGTGGATGGTCGGGAGGGCCATTCAGTCTCCAGTTTACAGGCGTGAAATTGGCTGTGGGAGCGCAGAACGACGAATTGCGGGAAAGTACCCCTCCCATGTATAGGGTTTCTTGGCGACAAATACTTTGATTTGACAGAGTTAAACGTAGGGGAGGTGGAGCAGATATCTGAATCTAAATGGCTTGCTAAAATATTCAACCTAAAAGGGTTATTGGATGGGTTGAGGGTCCAGCGGGCCAGCGCTGCGAGTCCACATGCGGACACGAATTTACCCATTCATCTATTCTAGCAAATGGACCGTAGGCAGTGACAGGGTTATTTCCCAACAGGTCAATGACTTACGGGAAGTGGGGGCTTGACACACGAGTTTGGCCCATTTATCGAGAAAATTCTTTTTGGGTTGGAGGTACGGGTATGAGGGACTAAGCTGTTCCAGCCGCCTAGCTTAGTGATTAGGGCTGGGAAGTTTGAAGACAATGCCTGCGTCGGCGTTGAGCTTGGTTGTGGCCGCGAGGTCGAGCTGGTCGACAGGAATTGGGTAGGGTTGGTCGTCCTGAACGTACAAAGTGGTGCGTGTGAGCAGGAAATTGTGGATCTGCTCGGTCGGGCGGCCATCCTTGAATACGAGGGTGACTGCCTCCTCGGGAGGAAGGGGCACTTCCGGATGCGGCCGCTGGTAGGCGGGGCGGTAGGTGGGAGCGGGGGCGTCGGCTTGTTGGACAGGCGGTGGGTTGTACTGCGGTTGCCGGTCGTCAACGGGCTCGGCCTGGGGCGGTGCGTAGGCGGGTGAGTCGTAGAAGGCGAAGGCGGAGTACGAGAGGTAGCCGGGGTTAAGCCAGCCTACGCTGTATGGGAGCGCGACGGTATAGATGGAGTGGTAGGGGCGGCGGAAGCGGTCGTAACGGAAGCGGTCGTCGGCGTCGTGGTCGTTGCCGCGATTGAAGGGGTTGACGGCGGAGAGGCGCTGGCTGGAGGTGAAGCGGCTGCTTTCGAACTGGCCGCCATGGAATTGGCCGCCTCCGAACTGAGGCCCGGGCGCGAAGCTGGAGCGCGACGGGCTGGAATAGTTGCCGTGCGTACCAGACGAGATCAAGCCGCCGCCCGCGTGTCCTGCGGAGCCTGCGTGGCCGTCACCTCGCTGGGCACAGGCTGGGAGAGCAACCGCCGCTAGAGCCACTGCAATCGCAATCAGGCGCCTGGGCATGGTGAGATTCTACGCCGGCCTTTATCTGGATGGGGTGGGGGCCGGTCCTGAAAATTAGACGCAGCGATTCGGAGTTCGGACACAGGGAGAAAAGGAGAGAGGCTGTGCGGCGCTGGTAGAATCAGTGGCCGGAGAGATCATGCGTATCTATATATGTGTCAGATTTGCCATTGCTGTCTTCATTTTGACCGGGGCGATGGGGGCTGGAGCACAGTCGCCCGCGCCGCCGTTTCCGCTGGCACCGCCTCCGGGGCCACAGATTTATCCCACGCCGCTGACGGATTCGAACGATGGATTTGTGCCGATCTTCAATGGAACGTCGCTGGATGGGTGGGACGGCGATCCGCGCTACTGGCGCGTTGAGGAAGGCGAGCTAGTCGGCGAAGTGACTCCGGCGACGCTGCTGAAGCAGAACAGCTTTTTGATATGGCGCGGAGGAACGCCGGCGAACTTCGAGCTGAAGGCGGAGTTCCGCATCTCGCCGCAGGGCAATAGCGGGATCAACTACCGAAGCGTTGAGATTCCCGGGACCAAGTGGCTGATGCGCGGGTACCAGGCGGATATCGATGGCGCCAACAAGTACACGGGGCAGAATTACGAAGAGCGCGGGCGGACGTTTCTGGCTCCGAGGGGAACGATTACTTACGTTGCGACGGCGACGAAGCCCGCGGTGATTGCGTCGCTGGGATCGGCGGACGAGCTGAAGGCGTTCATTAAGCCGAGCGATTGGAATGAGTATCACCTGATTGTGCGCGGGAATGTGCTGATCCACATTTTGAATGGGCATGTGATGTGCGAGGTGATCGACGACGATGTTGTGAACCGGAAGTTTGCCGGTTTTATTGGGGTGCAGGTGCATGTGGGGCCGCCGATGAAGATCGAGTACCGCACGATGCTGCTGAAGAATCTTCCTTGAGCACAAAGGACAAGGCGGGTCCTCTGCCGCTGGCGGGACGGCGTGTGCTGGTGACACGCGCTCCGCACCAGGCTTCAGAGCTGGCGGACCGGCTGAGGGCGCTGGGAGCGACTCCGGTGCTGATTCCGACGATCGAGATTGGGGCGCCGACTTCGTTGGCCGCGCTGGACGCGGCGATTGGGGGACTCGCGGGCTTCGACCTGGTGGCGTTTACGAGCGCCAATGCGGTGCGGGCCTTCGCGGAACGGGCGAGGGCTGCTGGAGTCGCGGCTGAGCCAAGGCGGATCGCTGTGGTGGGGCCGGCGACAGCGCGAGCGGTGGAGGCGATGGGTCTGCGGCCCGATGTGATGCCCGCGGTGTTTACCGCTGAGTCGCTGGCGCAGACGTTGCTGCCGGAAGCGCGCGGGTGCAGGATTCTGCTGGTGCTTGCAGAGGATGCGCCGGCGGTGCTGGAATCTGCGCTGAAGGACGGGGGCGCGGAGGTGACGGTTGCGGCGGCATACAAGAACCGGATGCCCGAGGCTTCGCTTCGGCCGGTGCGGGATTTGTTTGCGGAGGCGGCGAGGCTTCCGGATGCAGTGACGTTCACCAGCGCATCGACGGCAGCAAATCTTGCGGCGCTGCTGGATGCGGCGGGGCTGCGGCTTCCGGAGTCGGTGGGGCGCGTGTCGATTGGGCCGATTACTTCACAGGCGCTGAAGGAGCTTGGGTTGCCGGCGCATGTGGAGGCAGCGGAGCCGACGATTGCGGCGCTTGTTGAGGCCGTGGTGGCAGAGATGCAAAGGCGAACCACTGAGAACACCTGGCCACGGAGATGAAGTAGGGGCAGGCTCGAGAGTGTGGGCTTAAGGTTGTATTGCGCTCGCGTGGACACGATGGCGCAAACTGGAGGAGGAGGGTGGTACCGTTTCTTATGACTGAAGCCCTTCTCAAGACAGACCTCGGCAGTCTTCCGCTGATTGCGCGGGGCAAAGTGCGCGACATTTACGCACTGCACGACGATCTGCTGTTTGTAGCGACGGACCGGCTGTCCGCGTTTGACCATGTGCTTGGGTCGGGCATTCCGGATAAGGGCAAGATCCTGACGCAGATTTCGCGCTTCTGGTTTGAGTTTCTAGAGGGTACGGTGGCGAACCACCTGGTGGCAACGGCGCCGGAGGCTATGGCTGGGCTGCTGGAGCCGTTCTCGGAACAGATTTTTAGCGAGCGTGTCTCTGCTCAGAGCATGGTGGCTAAGACTCTGTTTGCGGAGCAGATTGCGGGGCGGAGCATGATTGTTCGGCGCGCTCAGATGTATCCGGTGGAGTGCGTGGTGCGGGGATATCTTTCGGGTTCAGGCTGGAAGGATTACCAAGCAACGGGGGCGGTGTGCGGGATTGGGCTGCCCGCAGGGATGCGCGAGTCCGAGCGCTTGCCGGAGCCGATTTTTACTCCGGCGGCGAAGGTGAACACGGGCGGGCATGACGAGAATATTTCGTATGCGCAGGCGGAGTCGGTGGTGGGCGCGGAGACAGCGGCGGAGTTGCGGCGGCTGACGCTGCAAATTTATGCGAAGGCATCGGATTTCGCGGCGACGAAAGGTTTGATCCTGGCCGATACAAAGTTTGAGTTCGGCTGGATTGATGGCGTTGGGATTGTGCTTGCGGATGAGGTGCTGACACCGGACTCGTCGCGCTACTGGCCGGCTGCCGAGTATTCGCCGGGCGGCGCGCAGCCGAGTTTCGATAAGCAGTATGTGCGGGATTATCTGGAATCGATTCGCTGGAACAAGCAGGCTCCGGCGCCGGGGCTACCGGAGGAAGTAGTTTCGCGTACGCGAGAGAAATATATCGAGGCGTTCCGGCTGTTGACGGGACGTGCGAACCTGGACGCGGGTTGAATGATGCAGAACCTGGTTTATCAGGGGACATGACAAGGGAGCTATTGTGCTATCTGAACTCCGGATTACGCAGTGGAATGGGCTGGACTGGACGCTGGTACTGATCCTGGTGACTTCGCTGGCGGTTGGGTACTGGCGCGGCGTGGTTCGGACGCTGCTGGGGCTGCTGGGACTGGTGTGCGGCTTTCTTCTAGCGCAGGGAAATTACTTGCAGTTAGGGTCGTGGATCCATGACCGGCGCTGGATTCACTCGGCATTCTGGGCGGGAGTTATTGCGTTCGTGCTGCTATTTGCCCTGGCGGTTGCGGGGGCGCAGCTGGTAGCGCGGATCATGCACAGTACGATTCGTAAGTCGGGTCTGGGGTATGTGGACCGCGTGCTTGGGGGAGCGTTCGGACTACTCCGCGGAGGCGTGATTGTGGTGGCGTTGCTGATCATTCCGACTACGTTTGCGGCGCAATCGAAGCTGGTTGCGACGTCGATTTTAAGTCCCTATTTCCTTGGCGTCGCGCATGATGTATCCTTCCTTTTACCTCGATCCCTCCGGTTTGCATGATCTCAAAACGCGCCCAGGTTTGAAACATACTACGGGGCTGTAGATCAACAGGCTCCGAGTGTTCTACAGTAGGGATTCGATGAACGACGATCAGCAAGCGAGGAAGCCCTTGAAGCGCGAATTGGATGCCATAGTAACGCAGATGCACGGTGCCGGAATTTCCTATGCGGAATCTGTCCGGCAATTCAAGAGGCGCTACATTCTTGAAGTTCTTGCGCACCACAAGGGCAACCAGTGCAAGGCTGCGATTGAGCTTGGCATGCATCGCAACACGCTGAGCCGCACTCTGGCTGAGCTTGACCTTGACACGGCGCAGATCCGCAAAGGCATGCGTCGTCCGGTGATGAGCGAGCGGCCGATGATGGGCCAGCGCACGATGGCGGACCAACGGCCGCGTCCGATGATGCTGCCGAACGGTCGCACGGCTTAATCGTCGATTCCTGATCTACGACAAACGAATGTTTGTGCCTCCGGCCGCATAGATGCGTTTATTACGATTGCGTGTCCACTAGGGCAGTCGCGATTGCATGCGCGGTTTACCGGCTGGCGCGTCTAAGATAGCAGGTGGATGGTCCGTCCAAATTATCTTCGTGCAGTGGCCGCCGGTAGCTGGATTGCAGCTTCCCTGCTCTGCTGCCCGACTGCGCCGGCGGGCTTTGCGCAGACCTCGACTGCTGATGTCCCGGGCGCGACGTCCGGGACTGTCGCGGGGATTGTCGGGCATCCAATTGAGTCCGCGCCCAGCAAGCGCCAGACGCATGTGGCTGAGGCCGCGTATCTGGCTGGGGCGAAGAAGCTGGAGCGCGATGATCTGGACGCAGCGGAGACTCAGTTTCAACGGGCTCTGCAGCTGGATCCAGGCAACCGAAACTATGCGATTGCGATCTCCGTGACGCGCCAGCACCGGGTGACAGAACTGGTGCACCAGGCAACGCAGGCACGGCAGAGAGGCGACGCGGCGAAGGCGGAGACTCTGCTGGCAGAGGCGCGGGCGATCGATCCGGACAATCCTGTGGTGCTCGAACACAGCGGGCCGTTCGTGATGGCACAGCCGGCGAGTGCAGCGCGACTTGCGGCCTTGATCGGCAACAGTGCCGGTCCGTTGGCTGACCAGGCGCTGTTGCTGGCAGCGCAATCCAACACACCGTGGAAGATTGAAGGACCTGTGCTGGCTGGAGCGATCCAACTTGCTCCCGACCCAGGGCTGAAGAGTCACCAGATCAATGGGGCTGCGTCGGAGGTGATTCGCAGAGTGGCGCTGGCCTACGGTATTACCGCGATCGTCGATGAGTCGGTGGAGCAGAAGACGCTGCGATTCAACCTGGAGAACGTGGACTATCAGCGCGCTATGTCGGTGGTGATGAGTATGACGCACACCTTCCTCTCCGCGGTGGACGAGAAGACGGTGATGGTGGCTAAGGACGACTCCGCGGACCGGCAGCGGCTGGAGCGGCAACTGCAGGAAACGATCTATGTGCCAGGGCTGACGAACGATCAGATCAATGAGCTGGCGCAGGTGGTGAAGGCGGTCTTCGATGTGAAACAGAGCTCGATCCAGCAGGGACTGGGGAGCATCGTGGTGCGCGCTCCGCAAGAAGTGCTGGAGCCGATGAACCGGACGCTGAAAGACCTGATCGACGGCAACGGCGAAGTGATGGTCGAGGTAAAACTCTACGAGGTGGACACGACACGAGCGACCGATGTCGGCGGCGCCCTGCCGACGCAGTTCAGCGTGTTCAGCGTGGACCAGGCCGCCAACGCGATAGTGAACGCGAACCAGGCGCTGGTGCAGCAAGGGATTGCACAGGGACTGATTACGCCGGGGACGAGCAACCTGCTGATCGCGCTCGCGTTGATCAAGCTGGGCCTGGTGCAGAGCAGCCTGACCACAAACCTGCTTGGAGTGATTGGCGGCGGCCTCACCCAGACGGGCATTTCGGCTTCGACCAATACCGCCCTCAACCTGAGTCTGAATTCGAGCGATACGCGTGCGCTGGACGACGTGCAGTTGCGCGTTGGAGACCACCAGGCGGCCATCTTCCGCGAGGGCAACAAATACCCGATTACGCAGTCGACTTACACGTCGGGCCTATCGACGGCTGCATCGTCTGCGCTGGGTAATCAGTCGATCAATGGCGTGCCCATATCGAGCCTGCAGAAGAAGTTTGCGGGAGGCTCGAGCGCGACCATTCCGCAGGTGACTTACGAGGACCTGGGCGTGACGCTGAAGGCTACACCGGTGATCGAGAAGTCGGGCCGAATCAACTTGCTTTTGGATTTGAAGATCGAGGCGCTGTCGGGGAGTTCGCTGGACGGCAACCCTATTCTCGAGAGCAGGCAGTTCGCGACGGACCTGACGGTGGCAGATGGCGAGAGCGCGCTGATGGTGAGCAACGTGACTCGGAGCGAGTCGGCCGCGCTGACGGGGTTGCCGGGGCTGAGCGAGTTGCCGGGGTTCCAATTACCGCTGGAGAATGTGGGGCAGCGGTCGAGCAACCAGCTCGTGGTGGTGGTGACTCCGCATATTGTGCGGCGGCGGTCGGATTTGATCGCTGGACCGAGAATCCCGACGCGAACGCTGGCGGACAATTAGAGTTCCGCGGCGGGGAGCGCAGGCAAAATGCTATGTGCGTTGACCGTGGGTAAATAGGCCGTTATACTTCTACATGTAAGAGCGGGAGTAGCTCAGTGGTAGAGTGCTTCCTTGCCAAGGAAGATGTCGCCGGTTCGACCCCGGTCTCCCGCTCCAAACGAACCATCCCGCCTGCGATACACTCTTCCTTGATACAGCCGGGTGTGCGTGAAAGCGCAGGCCCAAGAGGCGCGGTACCCAAGTGGTAAGGGAGAGGTCTGCAAAACCTTTATGCGTCGGTTCGATCCCGACCCGCGCCTCCATAATATCTTATTGAAAATAAAGTAACTTATAAATCACAGCTAGGAATTGTGCTTTTGGCGTGCTACCTTTCTCACCATGAGCGCGATCAATGTACCT
>JALYIG010000252.1 GCA_030775885.1 Acidobacteriota bacterium
ATCTACAAGATGTACTACGGTCGTATGCTGCAGCAGCACAAAGACTCCGGCTCGGAAATCACCCTCGCCACGCTGCCCATCACGCCCGAGGAGGTCTCCCGCTTTGGTGTCGTCGAGGTCGCCCGCAACGGCGAGGTCACCGGCTTCATCGAGAAGCCCAAGTCCACCGAACTGCGCTCGCCCTTCAACCCGGATATGGTTGACGCCTCAATGGGCATCTATCTCTTCAATACCGACATCCTGCTGCCCGAGTTGATGAAGGACGCCGAAGACCCCGACTCCTCCCACGACTTCGGCCACGACATCCTGCCTAAGTTGCTTGGCCGTTACAAAATGCACGCCTACAACTTCGTCGACGAGAACAAGCAGCGCGCCCTCTACTGGCGCGACGTCGGCACCTTGGAAGCCTACTTCGAAGCCAACATGGACGTTGCAGGCGTCTCCCCCATCTTCAACCTCTACGACAAGTCCTGGCCCATGCGCACCCGGCCCTACCAGTACCCGCCCGCCAAGTTCGTCTTTGGAGAGCCCGGACGTACCGGCATGGCCATCAACTCCATCGTCTGCTCCGGCTCCATCGTCTCCGGTTCGGTGGTCCGAAATTCGGTCGTTTCCCAGGATGTCCGCGTGAACTCGTACGCCGATGTCGACTCCTCCATCATCTTTTCCCACGTCAACATCGGCCGTCACTGCCGTATCCGGCACGCCATCATCGATCGCGACGTCCACATCCCCGACGGTACCGTCATCGGCTACGACCCCAACGAGGACAAGAAAAACTACTTCGTCTCCGAAAGCGGACTAACGGTAGTTACCCGCGATTACTCCGTCTACGAGAACCCCGTCAGCCCCGAATTCCTAAAACAGGGCGACAGTTGGTAGCGATCCACCCAGCGAACCCATGAGGACGCGACAGCCAGGCCGCTTCCTCATGGGTGCCCTCTACATCGCCGCGGGCACGCTGCACTTTCTCATCACGCGCCGCTACGTCGCAATTATGCCGCCGTATTTACCGGCGCCTCGCGAACTCGTCCTCATCAGCGGTGCAGCTGAGATCGCTGGAGGCCTTGGCGTCCTCGCTCCCGGCCCGACCATCCGCCACGCAGCCGCCTGGGGCCTCGTCGCCCTCCTCATCGCCGTCATGCCCGCGAACATCAACATGGCACTGAACCAAACCGCCTTCCCGGCCATCCCCGCATGGCTGCTCTGGATTCGCCTTCCCCTCCAAATCCCGCTCCTCTACTGGGCGTGGATCTACACCCGCAACCCGACCCAAACGACTCAGTACAGTACAAAAGCTAAGATATAACGGGGTTGGTTACGATCCAAACCTTTGGTAACTCGCTGTAATTTCCCATAGCTTTTTCCCGTACGCAAAGCTATTGTTCAGTCTGGTCGCGGCCCGATATAGCCTACTGTCGCGAACCGTACGAGATCTGATCCACGGACTGATGCGCCTGTCCTGGACACAACACAATTGCTACGACGCCGGTCGAGTTCATTTGAACGAGACCGGCTCTATTTTTGTCTGCGACTGCCTTACGGCCCTGCCTGTTCCCTAGCAGTGGGCGAGGGTCTTGATTCGGAGATAGTCACCACGGTGGCAGGAAGCCATACGGCAAAGAAACGTCCGCCAACGACCTCTTCCGCGCTAACGAACTCAGTACCCCTTCATATGCAGGTAGAACACCACCCCGCTCGCCACCAGGCAGTAAATCCCAAACAGGTACCAGCGCCCGTTCTCCAACCAACTGCTCAGCCACTTCAGCGCCACCAGTCCTGCAAAGAAAGCGAAAACCGCCCCCAGTAGGCTGAACACCATCGTCCCATGCAGGTCGATCACCGCGCCTGCCGCGGCGGCTTCGTGCTTCGCATGGAGAAGCCGTAGAAGCTCGCGCCCAATTGCCAGGGGCGTTATCGCCACCGCCATTGCGAAGCTGAATTTCTCCGCCCGCTCCTTCGACGCATCCGTCAGCATGCCCGTCGAGATGGTCGCGCCCGACCGTGAAAATCCGCGGAACGGCAGACATAGTCCCTGCACAAATCCCATCCACCCCGCCTGCCGCATTGTCACGTTCTCGCCCGGCCGTCGCGTGATGCTACCCCTCGCGCTCGCCGCAACAGCAGCCGTGTCGCTGTTCTTCTTGCGCAGCCCAGCGATCAAAATCAGAATTCCCGCGCAGGCCAGTGCCGGCGCTATCAGGTCCAGCCGCCCAAACAAGTCTTCCAGCTCCGCCTTGGGCGCGCCCTTGAACAGCGTGTGCTCAATCAACTTGTTCAGCACCTCGCCCACGATCCCCGTCAGCACGGTCGCCCATGCCAACCGCACCACGAAACGTTTGAACGCATCCGCACTCGCAAAGTACGCCTTCTTCCATTGCTTCCAGAAATACACAATCACTGCGAACATGGTGCCCGTATGAAGCATCACCAGCAACAGAGTCATCTGGGGCGAGGTTGGATCCAGCCCCAGCAGCTTTTCGGCGACCACAACGTGGGCAGAACTCGAAACCGGCAGCAGTTCAGCGAGCCCCTGCACAATGGCAAGGATAATAACTTGATAAATCGGCATGCTTCTATTCTAAGGGCGCATTGTGAGCATTGGGCAAATAGCGCCCTTCATGCCCCTGAAGAGGCAACGATCTCCGCCTCATTCTCCACCGGAAAATTCACCGACCGCGCAATAAAGCACTTCTCATGCGCCTCGTGGTGTAGCTCCTTGGCCAGCGCCGGATCGCCCGCTGCAAGCGTCACCTTCGGCCGCAGCATAACCCGCGTAAACTGCCCCGCCCCATCCGGCGTCTCGGCCATCCATCCCTCGGCGTGATCCGCGTAATCCACCACCACGATCCCGGCCACCGCACACAGGTGCAGATAGGCAAGTTGATGGCATGCGGATAAGGCCGCAAGCAGCAACTCCTCGGGATTCCACCGCGCCGGGTCGCCGCGAAACGTACGGTCCGCTGATCCCGCAATCACTGCCTTGCCCTCCGCGGAGATCTCGTGCGCCCGTTCGTAGCTGCGATACGTCGACGTCCCAGTCCCCGTATTCCCAGTCCACTGCACCGTCACGGAATAGTGATGCTCTTTGCCCATCTCGAACCTCAAACCTGGAACCTAGTCGCGATCATTCCCATACACTGGAATCTTCTGTGCCACGCGGTACGCAACGCTCGCTGCCCGGGCCGCATAATCCGACTGCGGATATCTCTGCTTCAACTCCGCCGCCAGACCTTGCACGCTCGCCGCCGCCTGCTCGGATCGCTTGCGGTTTTCCTCGACCATATACATCTCCACCAGCACGCCCTCGCGATAGGTCGCGTTGTACAGAGCCTCCGCGGCCTTCGGCGAATCCGGATACCGGTCCACGTACTTTTGATACAGCCCCGCCTCCATCTCAGGACACTTCGGCAGACCTTGCCAGTCTCCGCACAGCTTGTTGTCGATGATGTCGTACGCCGCCAGCGCCGCGTACTTGCTGTTCGGATACGTCTTCATCACCTTTTGCATATCGCCTTCGTAGATCTGCGGCCGCAAGTACGCCTCCTGCTCCTTCGCCGAGGGCAGTGTGCTGATGTCCGCCTTATCCAGTTGCCAGCGCACATCCGCCGAACGGAACATCGACTCCCCCGCCAGCGGCGAGTCGGGATAATACTCCGCCACGCGCCGATACAGCAGGTGCGCCTCCGTAGCAGCGTCCTTCGGCGGATGCGGCTGCGATGCCTCATACTCAAGATTCGCCGCCGTCCCGAACAGAATCGCATCACCATTCACCGTCGCCGGCGTCACGATCCCCTTATCGCGAATCCACCCCGACGCCGGCGTCACCGTATCGTCCCCGCTGAACTCCGGCGTGTCCTTGTCGCTGGTCTCATCCGCCGCATCGGTGTTCGCGAACACGCGGACCCACCCGCCATTGTGTTCGATCACCACCACCTCGTGGCCGGGATCCACCTGCGCAATATGCTGCGCGCTGTCTTCCGCGGTCGTATACACAATCGCCGGATGCACCATGGTGGCCCGCGCCGCCCGGTCGTATCCCGCCATCTTGTCCTTCGACTTGCGCTGCCCCTGCGCCGTCGCCGCGGCCACAAGAATCAGCGCCCCCGTCAGAATTGCAATCTTCGCACGATCTCTCATAGCTCGATTAGACTCCCACCAACGCTTACGCGGAAGCAAGCCCCGCCTCGACCGTATTCCTCATCTCCGGCTCAATATTCCCGCCGCTCAACACCGCGACCATCCTCGCGCATCGCGGCAACTCCGCATGATGAAACAGCGCCGCCGCCAGCGTTACCGCCCCGCTCGGCTCCGCCACCAACCCGGTTGCCGTCAACATCACGCGCATCGCACGCACAATCTCGTCCTCGCTCACGGTGACAATCCCATCGACATACCGCAGAATATGCTCAAAGTTCCGGGTCCCCAGCGATTGCGTCCGCAGCCCATCCGAGATCGTCCGTGTCGTCTTCGCCGCCGGCCACTCTACCAGCGTTTTCGTGTCGAACGATTCCTTCGCATCCGCCGCCAGCTCCGGCTCCGCCCCCCAAACCTGCACGCCCGCACCGCCACTCGAAGCGTCAGTCCACGCCAGCTTCACCGCCGTGGCCACGCCGCTCAGCAACCCTCCGCCCGATACTGGGGACAGCACAACCACATCAGCTGTCATCCTGAGCGGAGTGCGTAGCACGGAGTCGAAGGACCCCGAGGCATACGACTTTCCCCTTATTTCCGAACCCTTCTGCCCGTGAGCCTCACCCGCAGCCTCAGCCAGCCCAAGCTGCTCCACAATCTCCAGCCCGCACGTCCCCTGTCCCGCGATGATCGCCGGATCGTCATACGGCGGAATAATCGTGTAGCCAAACTCCTCCGCCAGTTCCTCCGCCTTTGCCTTGCGCGCCGAACTCGCCGGCCCGACAAACACCACTTCCGCACCCAGTTCCCGAGTCGCCTCAATCTTGACGACAGGCGCGTTGTCCGGCATCACGATCACCGCCTTAGCTCCCAGCGCCCGCGCCGAATACGCCACCCCCTGCGCGTGGTTCCCGCTGGAGTAAGTAATCACTCCGCGCCCCAGCTCCTCTTTCGTCAACTGCGCAATCCGGTTGTAAGCCCCCCGCAACTTGAAGCTCCCAATCGGCTGCTCGCTCTCCGCCTTGATGTAGAGCTCGAACGGCAGCTCCGCGCCGCGGACCGCCCGCAGCCGCTCCGGCGGGACGCGATACAGTTCCGTCCGCACCGCAACGCCCGCAATCCGCCGCTGCGCCGCCCTGATCTCATCCAGCGTAACTAGTTCACTCATGCAGTCAATTCTCTCTCATTGCTACCTCTTCGCCGCCCGCATTACCAGCGCGAAGAAATGCACCAGCCGCCAATTGTCCATTGGCCCTGGCGATGGCCTATCCAGGCCAACATGCGACAGCACCGGGCTCACCAGCACCGCCTGCAAATCCCCCTCACGCAGCTCGCTCGCCATCCACAGCGTCTCCGCTGACGGAATAATATTGTCCGCCTCGCCATGCAGCAGGTACACCGGAGTTCCTAGCGTCTGTAGCCGTCCCAGCGGAGAAAGTCCCGGCAGCTCATCCGTATGCTTCTTCGTCAGCGCCGCAATGCGTGCGCGAGTTCTCGTCGAAGCCGCATCCATCAAATCCAGCGTCTCCAGCTTTTGTTTCTCGTTCAGAGCCAGCGAAGCATGCGCCTCAGCCTTCGTATCCTCGTACAGGTGAGCCCGCATCACCGCACGCACTGGCTCCAGATCAACCGCCGGCACGAAGTCCGCCAGATGCTCGTATTCCAGCACCAGCGGTCCGTATTCGTGCGCTGCCAGCACCTCCACCGAGCCATCTGGCCGCACATCGCGCCCCGTCCGGTAGTAGTCCGTCACCCGCGCCATCGAGTCCTGCGACCCCACGGCAAGTACAAATTTAAAGTCCGCATGATAGTTCGGGTCCGCCGCCGCTACCAGCGCCAACCCGCCGGAGAAGCTCAGCCCCATCACGCCCACCGGCCCGCCAGTCTGCCCCGCGTACCACTTCACGCTCTCGGCAATCGTCTGCACCGAGTCCGCGCTCACGTGGTAGTCCTTGATCCCCGGAAGCTCCGGCGTCAGCACGCGAATCCCGCAGCTTGCAATGGCCGCTGCGAAGTCCATCAGCCGCGGCTCATCGATTCCCAAGTGATGCACCCCATGGAAGATCACCATCGCCGGCGCGTTCGGCTCGCCCTGCGGAAGATACATCCGCGCCCGCACTGGCCCTCCCGCCGTCGCAATCGGGAAGCTGACATCCTCATTCGTCACCGCGACCATCAGTTGCCTGGCGAACATCGGCACCGGCTGTCCCGAGACCTTGCGCATCACCGCCACCGCCTGCAGATGCGCCTTTGCAAACGGCCAAGCCACCGCGCAAAGCAGCAGTCCAATCAGAGCAGCAAGCAGCGCACCTCGCCGTGCCATTAAATCTGCGGCCCTAGCGGCTGGTCCTTCGCGTCGCCCAACGTCACCTTCATGTCCATCTTTTTGCGCCCGCGAAACACCGTCACCGTCACCGTATCGCCAGCCCGGTGCTTGTTCATCTCCGCCGACAGGTCAGGCCCGTTCGCGATCTCTTGCCCTTCGAACGCCACAATCAAATCGCCGCCCAGCATCACCGGAGTATTCCCCTCATACGCTCGCTGGTTGCCGCCATGCAGGCCAGCTTTTTCCGCCGCGCCGCCCGGCAGGACCTTCTCGATCAGCAATCCATAGTCGGCCGGCAGACCAATCTGCTCCGCCACATCCGGCCCAATCGGCAGCGTCACGATATCCAGCGTCGGGCGCCGCACCCGCCCATACTTGGCAAAATCATCCAGCACCGCCTTCGCCGTGTTGATCGGAATCGCAAACCCGATGCCCGACGACTGGTCCGCCCCATTCGACGCAATCATCGTCGTAATGCCAATCACTTCGCCCCGCGAGTTCAGCAATGGGCCGCCAGAGTTGCCCGGGTTTACCGACGCATCCGTCTGGATCGCGTCCTCAATCGGATTACTCTCCGGCCCGCGCACCGACCGGATTGCCGAAATTATTCCCCGCGTCATGGTGCCCGAAAGTCCAAACGGATTGCCGATCGCATACACCCGCTGCCCCACCGTCAGCCCCGTGCTGGTGTCCGCCAGAGTCGCCGGAACCAGGTTAGGCGCGTCAATCTTCAGCAGCGCCAGGTCGTGTCCTCTGTCGACGGTCACCACCTGCGCCTTGTATTTGTGCGTGTCGTACAGCGTCACCTCTACCTTCTGCCCGTTTTCGATGACGTGGTTGTTGGTCAAAATCAGACCCTGCTTGTTCAGCACAAATCCCGAACCCTGCCCCGTCTGCGGCACCGGCCCATTAAAGAAATCGAACCGCACCTCGGTCGACGTGATGTTCACCACGCTCGGCAGCGCCTTCTTATAAACCGCAATATTCTGTTGCTCTTCCGTGTCATACGTCGGCGCAGCGGAGGCCACCGTCAGATCGAACGCGCCATTCGGCCCCTTCACCGATTCAACACTGTTCTCAGCGCTCACCGGAGCATGCAGCGCATTGAACAAAGGCGAAAGCGCACCCGTCGGCGACAACTGAGTCGTCAAATAATAAAACCCGGCGAGTAACAGAACCACCAGCAGAACAGGACGTAATTTCATCGAAAGCGGCACCTGTAAATTCGAAATCTGCGGATCTTCCCGCTCGCCTCAATTGTATTCATTTGATACGGCTCACAGCGGCGAAAGTCTCAGTCAGACCCGCTGCCTTGCCGCTTTTGTAAGGACCGCCCACAGCGCCTCTACCTGCACCCTCAGCTGTTCCACAGGCCCGTCGTTGGTTAGTACGTAATCGCAGCGCGAAGCGTTCCGCTCGGTTTCCACCTGCCTCGCCAGCCTTTTTCGCGCCTCGGCTTCAGCGGCTGTCCGCTCCTCATCGCTCAGCGTCTTCCCGCCCGCAGTCCGCTCCACAAACCGCTCGACCTGCAATTGCTGCGATGCCTTCACGAAGATGATCTTGTCGAAGCGCCTGTGCCAGCCACCCTCGCCGCCATGTTTCGTCTCGAAGATCAGCGCCGACTCAACCATCACTACCGCGTCCGGATCGCGCACTGCCACTTCGTCGATCAGCGTGACCTGCCGTGCGATCGTCGCTGGATGAATAATCGCTTCCAACTCCGCAATCCTCGCGTCGCCTCGCCCATCCCCAAAAGCCATCCGCGCCAACGCCGCCCGGTTCAGCGCCCCATCGGCCGCCACCACTCCCGGCCCGAAATGCTCGATGATCTCCGCGTACACCTGCTCGCCCGGCTGCATCAGCTCGCGCGCGATCTCATCGGCGTAAAAAACATACGCTCCGCACGCGGCGAACATCTTCGCCGCGGTCGTCTTCCCGCTGCCCAAACCGCCGGTAAGCCCCACTCGCAGCATCGCTACTCCCGCGCCACAGCCGAACCCCGCCGCGCCTTCGCCGCCTGCACCGTGTTCTTCATCAGCATCGCAATCGTCAAAGCCCCCACCCCGCCCGGCACCGGCGTATACGCGCCAGCAAGCTCAAACGCTGCCGGATCGATATCCCCCACCAGCGTCGACCCGCGCTTCTCAAACTGAGCCACCCGCTCCACATCTCCGGGAAAAAATCGTGCCACCTCCGCCGCGTCCGTCACGCGGTTAATCCCCACATCGATCAGCGTCGCTCCCCGCTTCACCATCTCCGCCGTCACAAAACCAGGCCTCCCGATCGCCGCCACCAAAATGTCAGCATCTCGCGTGTACCGTGCAATATCCACCGTCTTCGAGTGGCACACCGTCACCGTCGCCGATGCGTTTGTCAACATCATCGCCACCGGCTTGCCCACAATGTCGCTGCGCCCCAGCACCACGGCGTGTTGTCCTTCTACTGGCAGCCCGCCCCTGCGCAAAATCTCCATGATCCCCGCCGGCGTACATGGTCGCAGTCCTGGCTGCCCACTCTGCAGCCGCCCCGCGTTCACCGGATGGAACCCATCCACATCCTTCTCCGGCGAAACCGCTTCCAGAAGTCGCCGCGTATCCACATGTTTCGGTAGCGGCAGTTGGATCAGAATTCCATCCACATCCTCGCGCGCGTTCAGTTCCGCAATCAGCGCCAGCATCTCTTCGGTCGTCACGCTCTCCAGGGGCGTCAGCATCTCGCTCCGGATGCCCAATTCGCCTGACGCCTTCACCTTGCTGCGCACGTAGATTTCAGACGCAGCAACATGTCCCACAAGCACCACCGTCAGCCCCGGAATCAATCCCATTGCCTTCAGCGCGCGCGTCTCCACCGCAACCTCGGCCTTGATGTCCGCCGCAATCTCAATGCCGTTCAATATTCTTGCCGTCTTCATCATGTCGATTCCATGGTACCTTGCACTTCAACTGCAATGTCCGGCCCGAGTGCCTGTGCAAAAGTCCATGTCCGATCCAATCCAATCAGCACCCACCGCCGTCATTCAACAAGAGGCCCTTCGCTGGCTGGTCTGTCCCGTCTGCCGCCAGTGTCTGGCGCAGGAGTCCAGCATCGTTCGCTGCAGCGGCTGCAGGCGCGGCTATCCAGTCGTCGATGGAATCCCCGTCCTGCTTGCAGATCGCGCAATCTAGAACGGGATTGCCTTGCTTATCAACAATTGCGCAATTCCGCTTCCCCGGTTACAGCTTCTGCCAGAACTTCCGATAAGAACCTTACGTAGTAGTTGATGACACTAAAGTTCAATAGCGCCGTTAGCTCGAAACAACGATTATTTAGCAACTTGGCCGCCTCGTTCGCGTCTAACCATTCAAGTTGTTGGTTTGCGACTCGAACCTGTTTCGGCGAAGTCACTCAGTACCGCAAGAGTCGGGAAGGAGGATGGCCATGGAAAATTATTCACCCATTATTGGCGCAATAGAAAAATTCACCGCGACTGACCTGTCCTCCCTGCGTGAGGAACTAACTCAGTCCGGCCTCGATTCCTGGCAGGCCGCTGAACTCATCAGCTCGTTCCTCAACGTCCGCGGATACGGCGTCTCTAACCACGCCGCACGTGGAGCCGCAGTCCGCATCGAATCCCTGCGCTTCTCGCTCCCCCTCATGCAGGAAGAACTCGAAAAACTCGCCCTCGTGATGTAGCCGCGAACTTCTTCGGCCTCCCGCCCCGCTTCTGGGCTAAGCTGACTCATGCTCGAACGTCCGCTCGTCCTAACGTTGCTTGCGCTGACGTACGTCCTTGTCCTTATTTGCCTCCCCGTGCAGGCACAGCAGCCGGAACCCGAGACCACTACGCTCCCCTCCGGCGTCCAACGCATTGCCGGAACCGAGCCCTCCTCCCACATCCAGTACGCCCGCCTCATCCTCAGGGGCACGCTGCACTCCGCAGCTAAAGGTGCCACCGATCCGGCCGCGCCTGACCCGCCTCCTGTCCTCATCGCCCAATGCTCCCTCCGCCCCAACGGAAAATATCTGTTCGAAATGTTCAGCAGCTTCGGAGGTCCTGCGAACCTCGCCTTCTATCCTCCCTGGAAGTCCTCCGGCCCCAGCGACACCTTTCCTCCGCGCACCGAAAAAACCACTCTTACGATGGACTTCCTCGGCTACACCCACGTCAAGCCCTTCCGCCGCCAGTGGGAGATTCCTGTCGAAGCTCCTTCCCTCTATCACTTCAACCCGCCCGGTTCCGGATCTCCCAATCTCGAGGAGGTCTCCTACTTTCTCCGCTACCTCATGTCTCTGCCCACTCTGCGCCTCACGCGCAACAATCTATCCGCGGAATACGTCACCACACCGCTCCTCGCGGACATCCATAACGAGCCTCTCTGCCGCGCCTCCGGCATTTAGCTCAATTTCCGCTTGGTTGTCATCTCTTGGTTGTCGTTCCGCAGTCTAGCGGGGGAATCCGCTTCTTCTTTCAAATTCGCGCGCCGACTAACGTCCGATCCGCCCCACAAGGCATAATCACTTATGCCCTCACTTTGGACCCCGCCCAACTGGCCGCAGCGCCTTGCAGAACTGCAAGCGCCCACCGGAGAGCTCAAGGAAGCTCCTCTGCGCCGCGACGTCCGCTCCCTCGGAATGCTGCTCGGTGATGTCCTCCGCGAGCAGGCCGGCGTGCCTATCTACGACGCCGTCGAAGAGCTTCGCCAGACCGCCATCGCCTACCGCGAAGGCGCTGCCGGTGTCTCCTCCCGCGCGCTTAGTTCCAAGCCCCGAGCCACTCCAGCCGACCCACTCCAACACGCGCAGCGCCTGGTCGCCGGCCTCAACGAAGCCTCCGCCTACCAGCTCGCACGTGCCTTCGGCTTTTACTTCGAACTCATCAACCTGGCCGAGACCAACCACCGCAAGCGCCGCCGCCTCTCCAGCCAACTCAACCCCTCCGCCGAACCTCAGCGCGGTTCTTTGCGTGGAGCACTCCGCGCGCTCAAATTGGCCGGCGTCTCTGCCGACCAGGCTCGTGCCCTGCTGGAACGCATCTGCATTTCGCCCGTCTTCACCGCTCACCCCACCGAAGTCGCGCGCCGCGTTGTTATGTTCAAACGTCGCCGGATCTCCGATCTGCTCGAGCAACTCGACCGCATCCCCGTACCCGAAGATCAGCTTGAATCCCTCGAGCAGGACGTCATCGCCGAAATCACCGCCCTCTGGCAAACCGACGAAGTCCGCCAGACCCGCCCCTCTGTCCGCGACGAGATCCGCATGGCGCTCGACTATTACGACTCCTCCATCTTCGATACGCTCCCAGTCCTCTACTCCGAGGTTGCCTCCGCCCTCACCGCTGAGTACGGTATCGAGGCCGGCCTCGCGGAGCTTCCGCAACTCGTCAGTTTCGGATCGTGGATCGGCGGCGACCGCGACGGCAATCCCTTCGTCACACCCGAAGCCACCCGCGAGGCCCTCAACATGGCTCGCACCCTGGTCCTCACTCACTACCGCCGCCGCTTGCAGAACATCTTCGACCAGCTGGCACCATCCACCCGTCTGATCGCCGTCACGCCCGAGCTCACGCTTCTGCTCGATGGCTACCTGCAGCAGCTTCGCGACGCCGGCCAGACCGCCTTCGAAAGCCGGATCCCCTACGAGTCCGCCCGCATGCTCATTGGCTGCATCATGATGCGCCTCGGCGGGCCGCCCCACATCTCCGTCCCGCTCCCAGCCGAGCTTGCCCTCAAGCGCTATACCTCCGCCGCGGAACTCATCAGCGACCTCAGCATCCTGCGCTCCAGCCT
>JALYIG010000253.1 GCA_030775885.1 Acidobacteriota bacterium
AGTCATGGCAATTTTTTCTGAACCGAGACGCGACGGGAGTTGTATTTCAAAATACTTTCTAGGTTCTTCCATTCGATGTCGCTCTCCGTCACGCTTTGCGGAACATGACCAGAGCAGTCATATCATCGGACTGTTCCTGCCCGTCTGAAAACGCTTCCAAAGTGTTCCAGATTGTTCCCAGCACCTGGTCGGGAGCTGGATCCTTACAGCCAAGAAACGCCTTCAGAAGCCGGGCTTCTCCAAACTCCTGATCCCCGCAAAAGACCTCCGTCATGCCGTCAGTGTAGACCAGCAGTCTGGTCCCGGGCTTCATGGGAAAAGACTCCGCAAGGTAGTTCGAGAATGGAAGCAGCCCGAACGGTGTGCTGGAGGCCTTGATTAAGGTGAGCGCGCCGTCGACGTCAACGAGGAACGCGGTGGTATGCCCTGCGTTCACTGCTTCCAGAGAGTGCGTAGACGGATCGAGTCGAAAGAGAATCCCGGTGACGTATCGCCGCCTCGCCTCCTCTCCCTCGCCGTAGTGCAGCAGGTTGATCTGGGTTGCGATCTCCTGCAGGTCGAGGCCCGCGAGCACCATGGCGCGGATAGCGGATCGAAATGAGGTGCCGATCAGAGCCGATGCCAGGCCTTTGCCGGCGACGTCGGCTACTACAATCACGGTCTCGCCCGACGGCATCGACACAATGTCCAGGTAATCTCCGCCTACCTCGTAGCAGGTGACTGAGCGCGCCGCGAGCAGGTAGTGCGGGATATTTGGCATCTCCTGTGGAATCAAGCTCAACTGCACCTGGCGGGCAGCCGCCAGATCGCTCTCCACGCGTTGCCATTGCAGCGCCCGGGCATGGAAGCGCGCATTTTCGATTGCGACCGACGCCTGTACCGCCAACGACTCCAGAAAGTCCGTCTCATCGAGATCGAGGACGCGGTCGGGCGGCAGCAGTACGATCAGTTCGGCGAATGGTTCTCCCGACTTGTCGCACAGATTGAACCGAAGAAACGAGCCTGAAAACAACGATATAGCCGACGCGGATGCGTCTGGATGCAGCGATGCCTGGAACTCCGGCGGAACCTCGCCGTAATGCTGCGGAAATGTCGTGAAAAAGGCACCCGTCAGTTCCAGTTCACGAACCACGATCTCAAGCGCGATGTGCAACACCTCATCGAGTTCAATCGTGGAGTGAAGCTGGCGACTGGCCTCCAGCAAAGCTTGCAGCCGGACAACCTGTTGCTGAGCTACAAGAGCCTCATCGATTTCCATGTGTATGTCCCTGAAGAATCAATAGAGCTTCGCATGAGTATATTCCAGCAAACGGCATGCACGATGAAGCTAGTTGCCTATAATTCACTCTGCTGTTACAAATGCCCTACAGAGGACTTATATACTCGCCCCTATGTTTGACAAGGAATTGAAATACGCTACCTCCGAGGGCGCCAAGCCCGGCACGACCGTCCTCAAGCTGGAGGGGCCATTTACGCTCGGCAACATGTTCAAGCTGCAGGCGGAGTTGCGGGGGTTAAAGCCGGACTGCCTTATCATCGATATGGAGTCAGTGCCCTACATGGATTCGGCTGGCCTGGGCGTCATCATGAATTACTTTGTGTCGGCCCAAAGCGCTGGCCGCAAGTTTTTCCTTGCTGGTGTCAACGAACGGGTACGCTCGCTGTTGGAGATGACCAAAGTCGATACGATTTTGAAGATGTATGACACGGTGGAGACAGCACAGGCGCTCGCCTGAGGCTGACCCGGAACCAAGGCACACATTATTTGTCCCTCTTACTGCAAAGATTTGCATATATTAGCCGGAATCGCTCCTAAGTAGAACAAAAATAGAGATTTTATTCGGCATGCAACGTGCATCCGGTTAGTACAAGACTTCTCAAGTTCAGTCAGTTCCCAAACGAATGGTTTAGCAGCGTTTTCTGAGCCGCAGGTTCAGAGTGTGTCGATTTTTGCGACGGCGTCCTGGTCTACTAGAAAGTCTTTAAGGAGAATTTCCGATGAAAATCCTGCGTTACTTGCTCGCGTTTGCTCTGGTGGCCGGACTGTCCGGCGTGGCAAAGGCCGACGACTTCCAGATGGTCATTATCGATCCGCTCCCCGCCCCAAGCGACATCAACTTCATCTTCAATCAGAGCTTCCCAGTCAGCCTCTCGGCCTGTGATTCAGGCCAACTCAATGGCCTCGACCCCAAACTGTACCTGGGGTGCTTCACAGGATTAAACGACACGGGCAAAGTCCTGACAAGTCTGCAGATCATCATCCCGGTCTTCGGAGCGCCATCCGGCATCGGGCTCGATCAGCCGGGCTGCGGCCTGGCCGGCGGAGGCCTGGATATCTTCAAGAACACCCCGACGTGTGGCTTCACCAATAGTAATAAAGACTATTTCGTAAACTTCACCGGCGGCAATCTCCCCACCGCTCCCAGGCTCAATGGCGACTGCGACGACGATAGGGATGGAATCGCTCACGGCTTCAACGCGGACGACGTTCCCTGCAACGCTGCCAGCATCTTCACCATCGCTGTAGGATTTGGAAAGGACTGCGGTACACGCAGCCAGTGCAGCCAGCTAACCGACCAGATCGTCAGCGACTTCAATGACAATGGCGGGGTTGTCGCCACTGCGAATGCCCCCGAGCCCAACTCGTTCTTGTTGATGTCTACAGGTGTTCTGTCGATTGGACTGGTCGGCGTTTACCGGCGCCGGCAGATTTCCCCCTTCACGCCAAGACTCTGAAGTTTGCGGTCGTATTCCAAGGAGAGGACCAAGCCTTCGAGGCAGGTTCTCTCCTTTTGGCTTTAACTGCCCTGTTCAAAGCTGGCGTAGACTGTTGGGTATTCACAAAATCTGCCGCAGAGAGACACCCCCATGCGCCGTGCTGGACTGATCGTACTGCTGTTGCTGTGCTCCGCTGCATCCCGCGCGCACGGCCAGACCCCTGCGCCAGCGGCGGTCAAGGACTCAGCCGGTTCGATTGATCTCTCCGGCCCGCTTCAGGTCACGCTCGGTGACTCTTCCAAAAAGTTGAACGGTCCGTGGAAGTTCCACACCGGAGACGATCCATCCTGGATGCAGGCCAGCTTCGATGACTCCAGTTGGGAGTCGATGGACCTGGCCCCTCGCCCGGGCGCCATGAGAGTCGGCTGGACAAAACGGGGTCACCCCGGCTACTCCGGCTTTGCCTGGTACCGCCTTCGCGTTGCTATCAAGGGAGCCACGCACCCGCTTGCCATACAGATGCCCGACGGCTCAGACGACGCGTACCAGGTCTTCGTCAACGGTCAGCTTATCGGCGATTTCGGCAAATTCTCCGGCTCCCGCGTTAAGGCATACCCAGGCCTGCCCCTGGCATTTCCTCTCCCCAAAAACATCAAGGACGGGACCATCACCATCGCCATCCGCATGTGGATGGACAGCGCCACCATTTTCAACAGTCCGGACTCCGGGGGTCTGCACGGCCCACCTACACTCGGCTACAACTCGCTCATCAGCAACCTTATCAGTCTCGAGTACGACATCATCGCGCACTACTTCAGCGGCGGAATCCTTGAAGTCATGATCCTCTTCATGGCCCTGCTGATGACCATCTCGCTCTTCTGGCTGGACCGCGAGGAAAAGGCATACCTCTGGCTCGCCATTGTCTGCACGGCCACGCTGCTTGAAAACGGGATCGTCTTGTCGGTCAACTTCACCGCTTGGATCGGACAGACGGCCGCTGTCGTTTTGAGCCAGGTGATCTTCGCCCAGGCGCGAATCGGCCTGTGGGTTCTCTTCTGGGGATACTGGTTCCGGCTCGCAAGAATCAACAAGCTTCATCAAGTCGTATGGGCGCTCACATCTCTTCTCATCATCGGAACGGCCATGCTTCGGGCGCCCCTGTATGGGCAAGTCGTGCCGGTCCAGTACGCCGCCTTCATCACTCCAGCACTGTCGGTGGTGAAGATTGCCCTGGGGGTGCTGCTCTTTCTGGTTGCGTACCGCGGATTCAAGACACAGAAAACCGAAGGCTGGATGGCCGGGGCCGCGGTTCTTTTGGGCTTCATCGCAAACTACCAGCGCGAGATGTACCAGATCCACGTGCCGATTACGTTTACGATCCTCGGCTTTACCATCTCTCTGGGCGCGGCCGCCACCATTACCGCGCTGCTGATCATCACAGTGATGTTGTTGCGCAGGTTCATCATGGCGCAGAGATTGAAAGAGCAGTGGAAGATGGAGATTCAGCAAGCACAGGAGGTGCAGCAACTGCTGATCCCGGCCGCGCTGCCGGAGGTAAGCGGAATCACCATCGAAAGTGAATACCGTCCCGCGCGCGAGGTGGGAGGAGACTTTTTCCAGATCCTTCCACTGGAGACCCCTGGCGCAGTCCTCATCGTCGTCGGCGACGTCACCGGCAAAGGCATGCAGGCAGGTATGCTCGTGGCCCTGATCGTGGGCGCCATTCGTGGAGCGCTGATGCACAGCAGCGACCCGGCGCGCATTCTGTACGAAGTGAACGAGCAGCTATGCGAACGGCAGCACGCCATCGCTACCTGCCTGATCCTGCGAATCGACCCCGACGGCACAGGCATCATCGCGAATGCAGGCCAGCTCGCTCCCTATCTCAACGGCACCGAGATCGAGATGGAAGGCGCCTTCCCCATCGGCATCGTCCCGGATGGAGAATTCGCTGTCTCATCCTTCGCGCTCAAGGAGGGCGACAACCTGTTCCTCATGTCGGACGGCGTTGTCGAAGCGACGGATCCCCAGGGCGCTCTCTTTGGCTTCGAACGGATCGCCGAACTGCTGGATCGCCACGCTACCTCCCAGGAGATCGCTGCCGCCGCGCAGCAGTTCGGGCAGGAGGACGACATCCTCGTCCTGCAGGTGCGGCGCAACATTGAGCAGCCGGTGGAGTTGCATGCTTAGGCGCTGCGGCGACGCGTGCATGCAATGGGCGAGCGGAGTTCTGAGGAACTCCGCTAGGTAGCGTTGTTGGGTATTAGCCGTGCGACGGTAAGGGATCCGGCGATGTTTTTGAATATCTGATTGAGATTGGTTGTGGACTGGGCTGCGGAGACGCAACTGCTGCTACCCCCGCTTGCCGTGTAATCCGAGTAGAAATACTGAGGCGAGGAAGCCATGCTCTGCATTGTCGAGCAGGGTGAGATGGTTGGGCTGGTGTCGGTTGAGCAGCCCGAGGAGGTTGCTCCATAGGCGACGGCGTACACCCGCGTGCCTGCGGTTGCGGCGGCCTGTGCAGCCGTGACCGCCTGATGGCATTGCTGCTTGGTGGAGGGGTAGGTTCCCGAGGTGGTGGACGCACCTGGCATGGCGCTGGATGTGGCGCTGGCATCGCCGTCACTGAGGATGATCATTACATTTTGCGATCCGGGAAAAGCGGTCTTTTCCGCAGTCAGCGCTGCCTGTGCCGCATAAATGACGCCGGCATAGTATGTTCCTTCGCCTCCTGGCGCCTGCATCCCGTTGCAACCGCTCTTGCCGCCGACGGCGACTACGGAGTCAGAGGATGAGTTGAGAGAGCTGGCTGTATCTGAGGTTTTGAAGTCGCTGGAAAATCCGACGATCTGATAGGTCGGCGTGGTAGAACCCGACGGAGCATAGGTCGTTGAACCTGCGGTTGGGAAGGTATAGGGCTTAATAGTCGGGTTACTCGTTGGGCAGGTCCAGTCGTTGGCAATTGTGCCGACGGTGGGGTTTGGGAAAGCGAAGAGAGAGATACGGTCGACGGAGTTTGCCACCATGGCTCCGCCGTTGGTGTTGTTGGTGGGTGTTCCGCAGTTGGCTTCGTCCGCGAGACAGGGATAGAGAGACTGGTACAGGACTTGCACACCGGACTCGGCGCAAGCGAGCCGTGACGAGCTGCACTGGCTGTCGCTGTCGGTGCCGTTCATTGACGCGGTTGTGTCGAGGATGACGGCTACGTTATATGGAGTGGTAGCCGCACCGGACATTGAGGCAGTGGCGGTTGACGTGAGTGTCAGCGTATGTTTCCCGAAGATAGGGGCGAATATTAGGTTGACGACCATCTGTTGCTGTACCTGGATCGCGTTTGCGTTTGCCGGAGCGACGCATGCCATCCCCTGGTTGGTCAGGCTGGTCAGGCATTCCAGTTTGGGATATCCCGAGACCATGGTGACGTTCGACATATTGGGCTGCGCGTTTTTGTCTCCGGAAAGGGCGCTGTAGGTGGTAGCCAGAGCAGCCGCGTTGGAGTTCGGCAGAGCGGAACCGCCGGCGAGGGCTGCCGCGTTGGTAGCGGTTTGCAGTTCACGATAGCCATAGAAGGCACGGCCCAAGTCGATGGAAAGAGCCGCCGTTCCCAGGAAGCCGATCAGCAGCACCGACATCATCGGCAGTATCTGCCCGCTGTCATCTTTGAGGAATCTGCGCATTTTTGAGCTTGCATTGTTAAATGTCATTGGACTAACTCCGAGGCTTTGGCAGTGAGAACACAGCTGGGAAAATTGTTCGCTCTAAAGACTGCAAGGTTGCAGGGATAGGTGACGGTGATCGTGGCGGATTGGCCCTGTACCAGGTTTCCGGCAGCGCCGGTCGTACTGGAACTGCTGCTGCATGTCGTACCGCTATAGGCGGTGCCGTTCAAGGAATAGGCATAGGTGAAGCTCGATGACTTGAGGGTGGGAGCTGCCGCTATGATGGCATTCGACGCGAGGGCGCATGGATCCGTGGTGTTGCCACGGCTGATTGCAAGATCCATGGCAGCTGAACTTGTTGCGTTGGTGAGCATTACGTAGTTGCTGATAGCGATCCCGAACGCAAAGATGCCGGTCATCAGAAGCATCAGGGGCGGAAGACACAGGGCGAACTCAATCAGTGCAGAGCCGTCCTCGCTGTGTCGGATACAGGTGCGCATGTGTTCCCTCTAAACCGTAAAGAATCAAGTGTCCTTGCAGTAAGGTTCACGGAGAGCAAGAGTATTACCGGATGCTAACCAAGTGATTTTCTGAACGACATCCCATCTTGGTGGTATTAACTCGAAAGCAAACGTGCCCGGAGTTGTTCTTCGCGGGCCGGCGGGAAGGGACTAAGGCCGAGTGCCGAGGGTATTGTTCTTGACGCCCGTCGACAGCGGCGTAACCACGGGGGTGGCGGCGCCGACCAACTCGGTAATGCTGCCTGTGGCGGCGGCGGCTCCGGTTCCGGAGAGATTTCCGATCCAGACATTGCCCGAGCCGTCGATGGCGACTGCCACTGGAAGATCGATGCTGTTGTCGTTGAATCCGTAACCGTTTGGTCCAGAGAGCGTTGCGCCGGTGGTGGACAACTCCGAGACGCTGCCGCCTAACTCATTTGCAGTCCAGACATTTCCCGAGCCGTCGATGGCAATGCTTTCTGGCTGGTCAGTGTTTCCAGAGAAGGGAGAACCGCTGACCTGCGATCCGCTGCTGGAGAGTTTTGTGATGGAGTTGCCAGCGGCGTTAGGAATCCAGACATTTCCAGAATGATCGATGGCGATGCCGGATGGGCTGTTGAGACCGACCGAGAAGGGCGATTGCAGGAACGGCGTGCCGGCGCTGTTGAACGCAGACACTGTGTTGCTGCCGGCGTTCGCGATCCATGCATTGCCAGAGGCGTCGATCGCGATGGACTGAGGCTGATTCAATCCGCCCAGAGAATAAGGTGAGAGAGCGACGCCGGTTCCTGCGCTGGAGAGCTCGGTGATGGTATTCGACGTGGAGTTTGTGACCCAGGAATTCCCAGAGCCGTCGACCGCAATTGCGTAGGGTGTGCCGAGGCCCCCGCCGGTGTAACCGCCAGATCCAGATAGAACCGATCCGTTGACCGACGACAGCTTGATTATGCTTCCGCCAACCGCAAGGTCGTTTGCGACCCATGCATTTCCGGAGAGGTCGATGGAGATGCCCACAACTCCATTCATCCCGCCTCCTGTGAAGCCACTGGAGGTTGACACCGGGGCGCCGGTGCTGGCGAGTTCGGTGACGCTGCTGGCGCCGTTGTTTGCGATCCAGGCATTTCCTGAGCCGTCCATGGCGATGAAGCTGGGTGCGTTTAGACCGCCCCCGCCGAACTGGAGTCCAAGGGTGAAGTCGTTGGGCAGAATTGCAGTGGGGCCAAAAGGCGGCTGTGCTGTAATCAGCCCCAGCAGGGCGGCGACGTTGGAACCTGGGTGGTGAGCGATGTTGATGGCCGCGGTTGCAGTGTCTGAGGGCTGCGTCCCGCCTGGCGCTCCAGTGGAAGTGGCACTGGTGAGAAGGCTGTAGCAAGGGGTGGGGTTGGTGGGACCCGCGATCGTTCCAGTCGAGTTGATGCAGCTGGCGAGGATATCCGCCAAAGTGTAGATGGTGGCCTGCGGGACGATGCCATTGCCTGCGGGTGTGGTGGCGGGCGCAGTGCCGGTAGAGAGAGTGTCCAGATTCGCAGCGTTGGCGAAGGCGTTCTGAAGGCCGATTTTGGAAAGCGCCGTATTGGCGCTGGCAACGTGAGTTGCGTCTGTGGCGAATCCGCTGAATGCGTACGCGGCGGCGATGGTGGAGACTTCGTTGACCACGATATAGGAAACCGAAGTAAGGAAATTGCCGGTGCTTGGGCAGTTGCCGAGCACCGCCAGCAAGCCGGCCGCGGCGTTCGGGCCTGCGCCCGGGTTGCCGCCCACCGCGTAGATGTAGACCTGAGTATTGGGAGTGCAGCTATAGTCGCCGCTGATGCTGAATGCGCCGCCGGTGCCGCTGGTGACGTAGTAGAAGCCAGTGGTAGGGCCGCCGCTGGTATCAAGTGTCGTGCTTCCGGGAACGCTGGTCAGCAGCGATTGGGAAGCGGCTCCATAGACGGAGGAACTGGCTGCGAGCAGGTAGACGTGAGATCCGACGATGGGTTGCTGGCCACCGTGAATCGAGCCCTTAATCGCGAGTCCGAGGTCGGCTGTCGGCGCGTCAGAGGAGTTGAGAGCGCAGCCGGTAAGAACGAGGGGGAGGCAGAAAACTACGGCAAGGGCAGATCGCATAATGTCACCGGTTAATCCTGAAGAATCGCAAAGAGATGTATGCGACCTTCATCTGCTGTTGCGGAATAGGCTCGTTGCGTGAAGCTACAAGCGGAAGTTTGATTGAGCGTAAACCGGTCTTAATTAAGACCCGTTACAGCGATTGCGCGTCCTCCACACATGATTGACGCGTACACGGTGCTTGCAGCAAACGTCAGAACGAGTTTCATCGACCGAATGTTCCTGGCGATTCGATTGCGCAAACTACGCGTTTGCCAGCGCGGTGCCGATGCCGTTGAATGTGTTCGCGATGGACGCTGCAAGGCTTTGCATCGAAGCCACTGAGCCGAGACCAACCAGCGCAGCGACGAGCGCGTATTCAATGAGATCCTGACCAGATTCTTCCGCAATCAGGTTCTTCAAAAGCTGCATGCTATTCGTAACTCCCTCAATCCGATTTTTGCCGCACTCTGGGGCTGGCAAGTCCCATAGGATTCCCACAGCGTATGTTTCCCGAATCGAGCCGGAAATCCCCTAAACGTGTTACATGCGAGGAAATGGGATCGCTGCCGTTCAGGCGGCTCTAAGGAGGAGAAGCCATTCTCTGTCGTTGGGCTTGACAGTGACCGTGCCGGAAGTGCCAGAGATTGTGCCCGCGTCTCTCGTGTTTCCGGTTAAGGGATCGAACCAGGTTCCTTTGTAGGTCGGATGAGACAGCGGTCGGGCCAGTCTGAAGGACGAAGCGGCACGCGCGTCGATCAGAATGACGTCCGTCGCCTCTCCGCCCAGCACCCAGTTGTGCGCTGGATCATCAATCAGCCCGTCCAGCGGTCCCATTTTCATCAGATCCGTCGCCAGATAGTCGCGGATGAATTTATCCAGGATGACGTCGGCTGAAGGTCCGCCGCCGGCTTCTGTAGCGGTTCTCGTCCGCGGAGG
>JALYIG010000254.1 GCA_030775885.1 Acidobacteriota bacterium
CGCCTACGGCGTGGATGATATTTTGACGACCAATAGTGGCGGCATGGGTGACGGCATAACTTTGCACAGGGTGACGGCATAAAAGTGAAACGGGTGCCGGAATTGAGTGCGGCCAGCACCCACACCAGTTCGGGAATGCCGTGGGCCGAGCGGGTCAGGATGAGGCGCGTTCCTTCCAACCGGAAGCAACATTTCAGATTCCTTCCTACCCAACTCCATTTCCCAAAGGTAGACTCTAGCTCAATGCCAGCAAGGTAATTTCTGGGAGGATAAAAGAGTGCCCACTTTTCTGCATCGCGCCACATTTCTTTGTGTGCTGCTCTGCGCTGCTTTTACCGCACATCCACAGACGGCTTCCAACGACACCCATCGCATCCCTCAATTCGACAACGATGCGGTCAAGGTTTGGCGCACTGTCATCCAGCCGGGTACGCCGCTGCCGCTTCATCACCACGACCACCCACGGGTCCTGGTGGCACTCACCCCAGGAACTCTTAAAATCGTCGAGCAGTCCGGCTCGACACAGACGCTGATCTTGAAAGTTGGGGAAGCCTACTGGCTCCCTGCCATGCCACCCGGCGCGTTGCATCAAGACATCAATGCAACCGGCCAGCCGATCGAGGTCATGGTCGTAGAACTCGAAAAAGAAAAGTAACGAGTCGGCTGAGACACTCCGCAGGAAACCGGCTCCCTTGTCCGAGATGGGTCGAAGCTCTTTGAGACACTCCAAAGTGTTTGCTTTTTCGAAATTCCGAACCCAACAAAACCGACCTTTAACCAAAACAAGACGTGAAATGATGAGTTTCCGTTCAAGCTGGGGTGATGCATGCCGTTAGACGATTCAACAGGCACCGGAACTGCCTACGAACAGACACTCGGCTTATGGACCGGATATGACGGTGCCGGCCTCCGCTCCGCCTTGCGCTGCCCAACATTGCTTCGAGTTATGGCAGTTCGTCGTGTCCGTTAATGTTTTGTGGAGTGCTGCTTTCTTACTGGCTGTAAGCGACGAGAAAGTATTATGCAGTTCGTCGGGATCGGTGGTGAGGTCGTGGAATTCCTTCCCTCCGTCGGCGTATTCGACATACAAGGTTGTCTGTGTGCGAATCGCCTCGTAGGTGGTCGGATTTCCGCTGCGGGCGATTGGCATGTCCGGGTCAATGAGGTCGCGGACGGGGCCGTGGTGCTCAACCAGTGCTGCCGTCCGCCACCCTGAAACTGAGCCTGAGCGCAGGAGCGGCAGCAGGCTGGCACCGTCCACGTTCGGAAGCGGTCCTGCACCGGCAATGTCCTCGAACGTTGGACACAGGTCGACATTCTCGGTGATCTCTCGAGCCGTGCGTCCAGATATAACACCTGGGCCGGTCACCACCAGAGGCACGTGGACATCCGTGTCATACGCCGTCATCTTGCCGGGCATGAGGCGGTACTCGCCCATGTGGTAACCGTTGTCGGAACTGAAGACGAAGTAGGTGTTGTCTGCCTGGCCGATAGCGGCGACGGCAGCCTCCAACTCTCCAATCATTTTGTCGACGGCAAGCACGGACTGGGCACGCTTGCGGAAGTCGCGGTCGATCATGTCCATGTCGGCCTGGGTCAACGCTGGAGTGGACGCCAGCCAACGGGGTGCGTTGGAGTCGGGCGGGGCATTGTACGCGGCGGTTCGCGGGGCATGCAGGCCCGGGAACGCATTGGCGTCCCTTGGGGCGGGCGTATACGGGGCGTGCGGGGAGAATGTGGCCACCTCAATGAAGAACGGAGCGCCGTTCTTCTGCTGGATGAAGCGGACGGCATCCGCGGCCAGAACGTCCGTGAGGTAGTCCTCCGGCTGGAAACCATGTTTCACTAATTGACCATCGTCATTCAGCGCGTAGCGGAACTGGGGATAGCCGTTGCCTGCGACCATCCAGTGGGTCCAGCCCGGCCCTGCGGGATGCTGCGCTGGCTCGTAACCGTTGAGGTACTTGCCCATGAAAGCGGTGCGGTAGCCGGCAGCGGCCAGCGCCACTGCAAAGGTAGCCTGCTCGTTGCCGCGCGCTTTGAATACCAGGTAGCCGCCATCTTCGCCCACGTTCTTGAAGACGCCGGTGTCGTGAGGATAGCGACCGGTAAAGATGGACGAGCGCGAGGGACAGCAGAGCGAGTCTGTGACGAAGTAGTCGGCGAAAGTTACGCCACCCTTCTGCATGGCCAGTACGTGCGGCATGAACTGCACAAGGTTCATCGAAAGGTCGTCGGTGAGAATGAAGACGATGTTGGGGCTGCCCGGCGCGGCGGGATGCGATGGCAGGACAGGAGCCGGGGCCGGAGGCGGCTGGTCCGTCCCGGTGTCCTGATTGGCGGCATTGCCAAACCGCGGATTTTGGGCCTTACAGGCTGCGATGACCTGAGGATCAATCCGCGGCAGAGGCTTGCTTGCCCGGGGTGGTGCGCCAGTTTGCTGCATGAGGGGCTTAACGCAATCGACCTGCAGGCCATTCCCGGATTTCGCGGCACCGGGTACAAAGCCGGCGTCGCGGCACGCAGCCGTAATCTGCGCACACGCGCCTTGCGCCCGGCGCGACTGTGCTGGGCCGGCAGATGGAAGAGTTGCAACAAGCGTGGATCCGAGCAACAGAAGCCGCCTGGAAGCAGTCATAAAGCACCTCGCGTCACCTTGATGGCTATCTCAAACCCGAACTGGTCGCCGCAAAATCCACCATAGTCTCGATGCCAACGAATTTGGTCATATCAGTTTTTTTGATAAACAGACCTGGCCCGCAAACGCTTCAACTTGACGGACCGCCGCATCGCTCTTGTCACTCCTGCGCGCGGCTATTGCAACGGTAGCTCCTCCGCGAGCAAATCCCAACGCCGCGTCGGCACCGATTCCGGTTCTCTTTTATGGCATTAGATGCCATGACAATCCGATCCTTTCTGCTAATACCAGAGCGGCAGCATAGAGCCGCGATCGCCCGTGAATCCCGCCCAGCCCTTGACGTCCCGACTATAATAAGAGATGGGGCAATTCGAAATCTCTCTTCACCAACGTGCAGCCGTCCAGCTGTGCTAACCGCTTTTGAGAGAATGAGTTGCGCAAGAGGCCAAGAACCTTGAGCCGTTTGGCCTGTAACGTGCGTTTGATCCGGATCGAAGTGCTCCGTTTTGAGTATTTTAGGTATTTTCGAAGGGAGGGGGAGTACCATGCCGGGAACCGCAAGCCGCCAGCTTTCACAAGCTCCTCTGCCGCACTCGTCACCGCGCAGAATAAATATTTTCTGCATAGCTCTCGTTGCCGCCGCGCTCCTCCCGCCCGCACTCAAAGCTCAGCAGCCCATCGCGCCCGCTCCAGCCGATCCCGCCATTGCCTCCGCCCTTAGTCATGTCTCCCCGGACCGTATCCGCGCCGACATCGCCAAACTCGTCACTTTCAACAACCGCAGCACGCTATCGTCGATGGATACCGACCTGCCGCCCAACACCGGCGCCATCGCCGCCTCGGACTGGATCTTCAGCGAGTTCACCCGCATCTCCGACGCCTGCAACCACTGCCTCGACGTCCGCCGCGACGACTTCATCGAGCCCGCCCAAATCCAGACCCCCGGCGCCCCTCCCATCCGCATCGTCAAACCCACGCGCATCGTCAACCTCTACGCCGTCCTTAAGGGAAGCGATCCCGCGCAAGCCGCCCGCCGCGTTCTCGTCACCGGCCATTACGACTCGCGCAACAGCGACACCATGAACACCCACGAGCCCGCACCCGGTGCCAACGACGACGCCAGCGGAGTCGCCCTCTCGCTGGAGTGCGCCCGCGTCCTCACCTCCAGCGGCATCCGTTTCCCCGCCACGATCGTCTTCGTCGCTGTCGCGGGAGAAGAGCAGGGCCTCAACGGCAGCCGCCACCTCGCGCGCCTCGCAAAGGCCGAGCATTGGGATCTCCAGGCCGTGCTCAACAACGACATCATCGGCGGCGACACCACTCCCGGTGACAACCTGCAGGACAAGTCCGCAGTCCGCGTCTTCTCCGAAGGCGTCCCCGGACCTGCGACACTCGCCGACCTCACCAAAATTCAGGAGGCCGGCTCCGAGTCCGACTCGCCCTCCCGCGAACTCGCCCGCGCCATCGTCGAGCTCTCTGTCAGCTACTTCGGCCCCACCCAGGAGCGCGCCCCAGCCGCCCCCGGCCGCCCGCACAGCATGCTCGTTCGCCTCGTCCCCGCCTTCCACCCCGTGCTTGAATTCCGCCGCGATCGCTTCCTCCGCGGCGGCGACCACACCAGCTTCAACCTCGAAGGCTTCACCGCTGTCCGCTTTACCGAGTGGCGCGAAAACTTCAACCATCAACACCAGAACGTCCGCGTCGCCCCCGGCACCAATGCCGACGGCACCACGGGCCCCGTGCAGTTTGGCGACCTGATCGACTTCGTCGACCCTGCCTACGTCGCTAATGTCGCGCGTCTCAACGCCGCCACCCTGGCCACCCTCGCGCTCGCCCCCGGCCCACCGCAGAACGTCCGCATCCTCACCACCGCCGTCGATAACAACACCCAGCTCACTTGGGCCCCACCCGCCGGATTCCCCGCCGACGCGCACTACGAAATCGTCTCCCGCGACACCACCGCCCCCACCTGGACCACCGTCCAACCCGCGGGCCGCGCCACCTCTATTACCATCCCCGTCTCGAAAGACAACGTCATCTTCGCCGTCCGCTCGGCCGACGCCGCAGGCCACCGCAGCCAGGCCGTCTACCCGTCCTCCACCGGCCGCGCCGCCTTCCCCACTCCGCCCCCGGCTATGATGAAATAAGCGAATCCATGCCGCGCAACTCTCCCATCACGCTTACCTTCCCACCTTTCTCCGGAACCGTGCGCCAGCTCGTCTACGCCAATGTCGCTGTCTTCTTCGCCATCGCTGTCCTGCATATCTTCCTGCCCGTTCTCACCGACACGCTCATTGCGCATCTTGTCCTGCAGCCAGCCTCTATCGCGCTGGCCCAGGTTTGGCGGCTCGTCACGTATCCCTTCATCGAAACCGGAATCTTCAGCATCCTTTTCAGCTCGCTGTCGATCTGGCTCTGCGGCTCGATCCTCGAAGGCGCGTATGGCTCGCGCTTCCTCCGCGAACTCTACTTCACCTCTGCAATCGCCGGCGCTATGCTCGCCTCGGCAATCTCCTTTACACGCGTCCTCGGCCTCTCGCCGAACATCTCCGCCTACGGCGCGTGGGCCGGCGTATTCGGTATCCTCATCGCCATCGCCGTCCGCATGGGCGACCTCGAGTTCATGCTCTTCCCGCTTCCCATCAACATCAAGGCGAAGTATCTGGTCGGAATCTACGTCCTCATCGACATCGCCACCCTGCTCAAAGGTGGAGACGTTTTTGGCGCGCTGCTGCATCTCTCCGCCGGCTTCGCTGGCTATCTGTATCTTCGTTTCGCCCCGGGCCGCGGCCTTGCCTTCGGTCTCACCGAACGCGTCTATGGACTGCGCAACGAATATTACCGCGCCAAACGGCGCCGCGCCGCCCGCAAGTTCGAGGTCTACATGGGCAAGCAGGGCCGCAAGGTTTCCTTCGACAAAGAAGGCCGCTACATCGACCCCGACTCCACCAAAGATCCCAACGACAAGCGCTGGATGAACTAGGCCCAATGGATAAACTTGCTATCCAATTGTCATGCTGAGCGCGCGTAGCCCGGAGTCGAAGGACCTGGGGTTTCGACTACCCGGGGCTCATCCGACATCGCCGCCCGCGCCCGCAATGCCTGCTTCCTGCAGACGTGGCTCTTTTCCTGGCTCTCCAGTTCCTTGCCCTCCCGCCCGGAACCAGCCGTGCCGAAACAACGTACACAGATAGACGTGTAAGAGTCATCCAGATTGGGGCGGTGTAGAAATTCAGCCTGAGGTTCAAACATCGACGACCTCCTTTTGCAATCTGGCCCGGTATTAGTTGGGCTGTCAGACTACCAAGCCAACGGCGATCCATCCGTCACCTATCGCACACAAGGCCCGAATATTAATGCGCGCCCACCCGTAACCGCTGAACACATCATCCCGGAGCCTCCACATGACCAGCAGGAAGCCGATCCCGCCCTCAGAAAGCACCCTCCAGTCCTTCGCCTCCTTCTGCGCCACCGTCATCACAGTCCTCTTCGTCTTCAGCTTCGTCTTCGAGAACTTCGTCATCCCGTCCTCCTCCATGGCAAGCACTCTGCTGGTCGGCGACCACGTCGTAGTCGATCGCGCCAGCCTCGCGCCCGAAGGCCCTCATATCATCCCTTACCGCCAGCTCCGCCGCGGCGAGCCCGTCGTATTCTACAAGCCCATCCTCGAACCCGACGGCTCCAGTCTCACTCTGGTCAAGCGCGTTGTCGGCATTCCTGGCGACCGCATCCACCTCCGCGCCGGCATCCTCTACGTCAACGGCGTCGCTCAAAATGAGCCCTTCGCCGGCAAACCCACCGCCTCCAACTACAATCCCTACCGCGACGACTTTCCATCCATCGCACCCGACAGCATCCCGCGAGTCAGCGCCCGCTGGACCCTCGACCTGCCCACCCACATCCAAGGTGAAGACCTAGTCGTACCGCCTGACAGCTATTTCATGATGGGCGACAACCGCACCAATTCACTCGACGGCCGCTACTGGGGATTCGTCCCGCGCGCCAACCTCATCGGCCGTCCCCTCGTCGTCTACTGGTCCATCGACATACCCGAGCAGAACGGCAACCCAACTCCCGGCGAATCCCTCGCCCTCATGTTTCACGAAGCGACGCATTTCCTAACCGCCACGCGCTGGTCTCGAACTCTCCACCGCGTAACCTAGCGGTGCGTGCGAGAAATAGACGCGTGTCTCGAACACCTTTTGACCAGTCATTCTGAGCCGTAAGCGAAGAAGCCCCGCATCTGTTCTGACATTTGCATTTTGGCAAAGTCGTTATGAAGAATGACTGAGCGAGGTAATTCCATTCAATAAGAAGACATCAACGCGCAGCGTCATTTGCAACCTAAACAACCCCAAGCCAGAGCATGCGGCCAAAAAGCCAAGCCTGACAGAATTGTTGGATTCGTGGGAGCCACTTTCCGACGAAGAAGCGATGCCCGAGATCGAAGACTTTCCACCCGAACCTTTTGACCTCTGATGCCGACGCCCTAGGTCCGCCCACGAATCTTCAGGTGCAGCTCGCGCAATTGCTGCTCGCTCACCTCGGTCGGCGCGTCCACCATCAAGTCGATCGCCTTCGCCGTCTTGGGGAACGCAATCACCTCGCGCAGGCTCGACGCCCCGGCCAAAATCATCACAATCCGGTCCAGCCCCAGCGCAATACCGCCATGCGGAGGCGTGCCGTAATCCAAGGCGTCGAGGAAGAAGCCAAAGCGCTCTTTTGCTTCTGCGTCTGACATCCCCAGGGACCGAAAAATTTCGGCCTGTACGTCCTGGCGGTGGATACGGATCGACCCCGAACCAAGCTCCGTTCCGTTGAGCACGATGTCATATGCCAGCGCGCGCACCGCGCCTTTATCCGTGGTCAGACGCCCGGAGAGAATGTCGTCCTCATGGGGCGAGGTGAACGGATGATGCGCCGCGTCCCACGTCTTGGTCTCCTCGTTCCACTCATACATGGGAAAGTCAGTGACCCAGCAAAACTTGAAATCTGCGGCGGTATTGGTCTGCGCAAACCGCCCATGTTTGTCCGCGAACTTCGCGCCAAGCTGCAGCCGCAGTTGTCCAACCCGCTTCCAGATCCACTGCGGATCGTAGTTCCACATCGCCGGCGTGCCGAGCTTCGGAGTAACCACCACAATCAGGTCGCCCGCGGAGGCGGGTGCCCCATCCAAGCTCTGCTTGGGTGGGTTCGAGCCACCGAGTTTCGCCCCAATCAACTCCGCCAGCGGAGCGAACTCCGCATTCGTCTTCAACCTGGCAACGTCCAGCAGGTCGAGCCCGCAATCTCCAAATCCCGCGCGAACCTCGCTCAGCAAGGCCTTGCGCGCCGTGCCGCTCAGCTCGCCAACATCGGGAATAACAAACCCCAGCACCGGAAGCGCTTGCTCGATCCGCAGCTTCTCGCGCAGCTCCGGCGTCACGTCATCGGTCAGCGACACCATCGCCGGAAGCCGCATGTCCGGCTTGTCGATCCCATAGTTCCTGATCGCCTCGTCGTAAGTCATCCTCACGAAGGGCGTGTTCAGAGAAATACCCGCAGCCGCAAACGCCGCAGTCAAGAATCCCTCGGTTACGTGAAATACCGTCTCCTGTGTCGGGAAGCTGATCTCGAGATCGATCTGCGTAAACTCCGGCTGCCGATCGGCGCGCAGGTCCTCGTCGCGAAAGCAGCGGGCGACCTGGAAATACCGATCAAATCCTGAGATCATCAGGATCTGCTTGAAGATTTGCGGCGACTGCGGAAGCGCGTAAAACTCGCCCGGATGCACCCGGCTTGGAACCAAATAGTCGCGCGCGCCTTCCGGCGTGGACCGCGTCATGAACGGTGTTTCGATCTCAAGAAATCCTTCGCCGACCAGGTAATTGCGGATCGCCATCGCCACCCGGCTGCGCAGCGCGAAGTTCTTCTGCATCTCAATCCGTCGGAGGTCGAGATAGCGGTACTTCAGCCGCACCTCTTCGTTGCCGATCGCGTCCTCGGAGGGCGAGAACGGCGGAGTCTTCGACTCGTTGAGCAGCAAAAGCTCGTCGGCGACCACTTCAATTTCGCCTGTCGGCATATTCGGATTCGCGAGCCCCGCGCCACGCAGCCGGACGTGTCCCTTAACGGCGACAACGTATTCAGATCGCGCTGCGTCGGCCTTGTCGTGCGCCGAACCAACTTTCTCGTCGACCACCACCTGCGTTATGCCCGACCGGTCGCGCAGATCGAGAAAGATCAAGCCGCCATGGTCGCGCCGCCGGTTCACCCAGCCCATCAGGACCACGTCCTGCCCCGCGTGATCCGCGTGAAGCTCGCCACACATCTGCGTCCGCTGCAAAGTTCCCAAAAAGTCCAAAGTCACGATCTTCCTATTGTACGGAAGCGTGCCTTTCCCGCCAGATGCATCGAACCTTTTATGCCTTCGCAGACTCACATCCCGCACATCAGCGCCAAACGTCCCAAAGAGCTGGAAATTATCACGGACCCCATCGAATCGGCCAAGGCAGCAGGCCTGCGTTACGTTTCCGACGCGAAACCCGGAATTCGCCGCCGGCCCAGCGGCAAAGGTTTCCGCTACACCAGCCCCGACGGATCGGCCGTGAGCGACGAGGGCACGCTGCGCCGCATCCGCTCGCTGGTCATCCCTCCGGCGTGGCGCGGCGTCTGGATTTCGCCTATCGCCAACGGCCATCTGCAGGCAACCGGACGCGACGCCCGCGGACGCAAGCAGAGTCGCTATCATCCGCGCTGGCGCGAGATCCGCGACGAGACCAAGTACGAGCGCATGATGCTCTTCGGCGCCGCGCTGCCCCGCATCCGCGAGCGTGTCGAACACGACCTCGCGCTGCCTGGCCTGCCACGCGAGCGCATCCTCGCCGCGATCGTCCGCCTGCTGGAGACCACCTTCATCCGCGTCGGCAACACCGAGTACGCCAAGACCAACCGCTCCTACGGACTGACAACGCTGCGCAACAAGCATGTCGCAGTGAAGAGTTCGACCGTGACCTTCAACTTCAAGGGGAAGAGCGGCGTTGACCACACCATCGACCTGCAGGATAAGAGGCTGGCGAAGATCGTCGAGCGTTGCCGCGATCTGCCTGGCTACGAGCTGTTCCAATACCTCGACAACGAGGGCAATCGCCACTCGATCGACGCGTCCGACGTGAACGACTACCTGCGCGAGATCGCCAAGGACGACTTCACCGCCAAGGACTTTCGTACCTGGGCTGGAACCGTGCTGGCGTGCGAGATGCTGCGCCAGTTCGAGCCGTTCGACTCCGCGACAGAGGCCAGGAAGAACGTGGTCGCGGCGATCAAGACCGTCGCCGAACGCCTTGGCAACACGCCTTCAGTCTGCCGCAAATGCTACGTGCATCCTATGGTGCTCGATACGTATTTCAGCGGTGCGATGATGCAGGCGTTTGAAGACGAAGTGAAGCGCGAGGTGGATAAACAAATCCAGGCGCTGCGCAAGGAAGAGCTCGACGTGCTGCACCTGCTGGAGAGGAGGCTGAGCAAAGCTGCCTAGCCGGACGTGGGCCAGCGAAAGTGCCCGATCGCGCGATGCGGTGCGAATGTTAGAAGCGCAGACTCTTCCGCGCCGTTGCCCCAGTTGTGCACGATGCGCGTGCTGAACGGGCTCTCGCCAACCACGATGCCAACGTGCGGCCAGCGCGCATTGAGCCGCCACGTGAGAATGTCGCCGACGGCGAGCTTAACGGGAAATCCGTTCCCCGCGGTTGTTCCGCTGCTGTGCCACAGCTCGCAGCCGTTGCGCCGCCAGAAGATTTCAAGGTTGGGCACGCGGCGGTGATCGATATTCGCGTCCGGATTCTGCATGCTCCACGTTTTGGGATACGCTGCGAAGTCTTTGCCCATATCCTCGTGGACCAGCTTCTGCAGGTCGAGCGAGAGCGCGTCGCGTCCGGCGCGAACGATGACATCGCAGCAGACTCCTGTCGAACGCGGAACGTCTCCGTTGGGATACGGAATGCGTGTGTACTTCGGATCGTATCCGGTTGTGACGCCAACTTGCTTTCGCGCGGCTTCGGCCAGCTTGGTTCCGTTGGTCGGCTTGTCAGCGACAAACGCGAAGGCGGCAATCGCCCGGCCAAGGAATTCGCGCCTTAGCATCACAGATCCTCAGGCTTTAGCCCCGTTGCTTTGGCGATCCGGGCTAACATACGCGGCCCAATTTCTTCTCCATCGTGGAACGCCCATGTAAATCGCTCGGTCGCACCCGCATGAGTTGCCGATGGGAGCCCGCGCTTCGGCCTTCCATCGCTTTCCACCCGATCCGTTCCAGCGCTCTCAGAAC
>JALYIG010000255.1 GCA_030775885.1 Acidobacteriota bacterium
GAACGGCTCCGCAGCCGTAGGGTTGCAGGCCATGCTTGTGGGGATCGACGACGATGGAGTCTGCGCGGGGAATTGAGTCATAGGCCGCGCGCGCCTCTGGACCCAGATTGCGCGCGAGCATGAAGTAGCCGCCGTAGGCCGAGTCGACGTGCGTCCGGAATCCATAGGTCTTCTGCAACTCCAGAATACGATCCAGCGGATCGACCGCGCCGACGGCCGTCGTTCCCAGCGTTGCGACCACTGTACCGACGTCGCGGCTCTTTAATGCGTGCTCCAGCGAGTCGAGGTCCATGAGGCCAGAGTTATCGCTGCGGATGGACGCGAACGGCAGCCCCAGCACGCCCGAGATGCGGGTATGAGTATAGTGTGCCTGGTCCGACGCAACCACTGCAGAGCCAGGCCGCAACTGGCCTGCAATCCACAGCGCCTCGAGATTGGCGAACGTTCCGCTGCTGGAGAGGTGGCCGAGGTGCTCGCTCCACCCAAACATCTTTGCGATCGCGGCGACGGCCTCAATTTCCATGGCGGAGCTGGCGCGCCCGCCGTCGAGAGCATGGTTGTTCGGGTTCACCGACATCGCCATCGCGTATGCGGCGCGAGCGATCGGATGTGGCGGCTTCAACATCTGCCCGGCGTAGAGAGGGTGCGCGTATGGGTCGTTGTCGCGGAGGCGCTCGGCGGCATCGCGCAGAATGGCTGCCGCGTCTTCGCCAAGTGGGGGTATCGGACTGGGCGGAAGGCGGGAAAAGCCTGCTTCGAGAGTGGCTTGGGCCTCACCGAGGCGTATGAGGAACTCCTGAGCTCGTGGAACGATCATCTGGTCAGAAACCCGAACTTCGCTAAACCACCCACAAATGCGGCTAAAACGAACGCCAGGATCGTCCATCGACCGGACGTGTCAAGTCGTTTGCGGAGGGCCTCAACCAGAACGATCATGGCGAATAGAGCGGTCATCACCAACGCGCCATCCCAAATGAATATGCGGGTGCCGTCCGGGGTGACACTGAGTACGTGCTCGATATGGAATGGCGGAAAGAAACTGCCAGCTGCGAATACGACGATGAACAGGATGAACTGCAATATGGCAAATATCACGTTCTTGATCACATGGTGCTCCTCTGAATTGGACGCAAACGTCCGGCCCTATGATCTTAGAACCTGTAGGCTCGCATTGCGAGAAAATCACGCCGCGCGTTCGGTTGAAGCTGCTTGGCCCAGGGTCTCCTGCTGAGTCGCTGGGGCAAGCTCAGGATGCGCGGCCAGGGTGCGCTCGGTGGCCGCGGCCTCGATCTCGCTGTTGACCTCGCCGCCCAGCAAAAGCATCAGGCCGCTGAGGTAAAACCAGGTCAGCAGGATGATGACCGCGCCGAGCGACCCGTACGTCCGGGTGTAGCTATTGAAGAAGTGCAGATACACGCGCAGGCCGACCGACGCAACAACCCAGCCCACAATGCCGATCGCGCCTCCGGGGGTGAGCCAGCGCCATTTTCTCTGCTTCACGTCGGGCGCCCAGTAGTAGACGATGGCGAACAGCAACGCCAGAAGACCGGTAGCGACGGTCCATCCGACGATGCGGATTACTAGACCTACTGCAAGCGCGAGAAAGTGATGATAGATGCGCAGGCTGATGAGGCTGGCGAAAAAGTCCGCGGCCAGCAGGGCGCTGAGGATCGCCGTGATCAGCAGCGAAAGCAACGTGCTGATAAGGACGGCCGACCCGCGTGCCTTCCAGTAAGGCCGTGTCTCCTTAACCTTGTACACGGCGTTCATGGAATCCTGAATGGCCGAAAACCCCGCCGATGCGGCCCACATGGCGGCTGCCAATCCGAAGGTAACTTTCCTGCTGCTTGGAGAGGACGTGATCTGATTGAAGGTCTGCAACACGATTCCGTAGGCCGAGGGCGGGATGACGAGTGACATATAGTGCAGCAGGCGATCGTAGTTTTCCGCGGCCTGGCGTGCGGCGAGGCCGATGATCGCAGAGGCGCTAACCAGAGTGGGGAACAATGCGAAGAGGAACCAATATCCAAGTTCGGCCGCGCCTCCGAACAGATTGTCGTTGAACATCGAGTTCCAGGTCCGCTTCGCAATTATGCTCATCGGGACGCCCTGCAGATCCCACAACGAGTGGAGCGGCCGCCACGACACACACTCGTAGATCATCTTCTCGAACACTTCGCGGGGTTGAGATCGACTTGGGTCGCGGGGCGGCAATGAACGATTCTCCGGCGGCTCTGGACCATCCGCATCGCACAAAAGGCGTAGTAACAGAACGGATGCTTCCCTTGATAGATGCAGGGTGGAGTGGATTTGATGGCCGTCGTTTGAGAGAACATGCTGATGCAGCGAAACGTTAGAACTTTGTAAAGCGCGTCTCCAGCTTTTCGCGCCGGCGTTCCAGAGCGAGAGATATCAGGCGATCGATCAGCTTTTTGTAAGAGAGGCCGCTTGCCTGCCAGAGCTTCGGATACATGGAAATGCTGGTGAAGCCGGGCATTGTATTGATCTCGTTCAAGAATATGCGCGGATTCTTCAGCTTGCGTCCTTTGGAGTCGCGTGCAGGTTCCATGAGGAAGTCGACTCGGGCCAGCCCCGCGCAATCACAGGCGCGGAAGGCAGCGATTGCCATTTCGCGAATTTGCTTCGCTTCGGCCTTGGTTAGCTTGGCAGGAATTATAGGAATCGAGGGAGTGTCCGACGATTCATACTTCGATTCGTAGTCGTAGAACTCTTTATTGGGAACAATCTCGCCAACCACCGAAGCTTCAGGCTGGTCGTTGCCCAGGATAGCGACTTCGAGTTCGCGCGGCTTCACTCCGGCACCGCCGACTCCCTGCTCGACGACGAGTTTGCGATCGAAGCTTGCAGCCATATTGAGAGCTGCAGCCAGTTCGCTGCGACTATGCACCTTGCCGATTCCTACCGAACTGCCGAGATTGGCCGGCTTGACGAACACCGGATACTGCAGCGCATTCTCGATGAGCTTTATCGAGCGTTTTGGATCGGTCCGCCAGGCACTGCGCAAGAGCGAGATATACGGCGTCTGGGGCAGTTCGGCCGCAGCGAAGAGACGCTTCATCGCGTCCTTGTCCATCGCCGCGGAAGAGCCAAGCACGCCCGAACCAACGTAGGCGACGTCGGCAAGTTCGAAGAGTCCCTGGATGGTTCCATCTTCGCCGAAGGTGCCGTGAAGGACGGGGAATACGACATCGAGCGAAGCAGCCAGGGGGCTGTTTGGCTGGGCAAGGCCGGCGCTGGAAGTATGCTGCAAGGAATCTGTCGCGCGACGCTGCGGGGTAAGCGCAGGGATTTTGAGTGGCTCACCACTGCGCAGGACAGCCGCGGCAAGCGCGAATTCAGCGCGCAGCTCGGAGTCAGGAACGGAGGGCCCGCTCAAGAGTGGGTCGGGCGGGGCGGCACTACCCAGAAGACGTTGCGCAGCTGCGCCGCTGAGCCAGTGGCCTTGTTTGTCGATGCCAATGGGAACGACGTCGTAGCGACTACGGTCGATAGCTTTGAGGATTGAAGCTGCGGAGATCAAGGAGACCTCGTGCTCGCCCGAGCGGCCGCCGTAGAGAATTCCGATGCGAAGTTTCTTTTTCATGGTCTGAACTCAAGAGTACGTTGAAATTGCTGCCGCGGGCAGCGAAAACCGACCGGTAGCCGACTGGGGTAACTGGGGCCGATCAGCGCTTCCCGCTGAAGCTGTGAATCAGGCGGCGATCGCGCTTGCTCGGGCGGCCAGTGGGGATGTACATGACCGGGCCGAGCAGGCGGCGCTCCTCGGCGGCCTTCCGGCGAGCTTCGACGCTGGCATCCGCTTCGCGGTAGAGTGTTTGCGCAATGGCCGCGGGGCCGCGCTGATGGCTGAGCGCGAGCACTTCGACCTCCCACTCCGCAGCCTCGTTGCGGATCTGCAACATGTCACCGGCACGGACTTCGCGGGCAGGCTTGGCGCGAACGCCGTTGGAGCTGACACGACCCATCTCGCAGGCTTTTGACGCGAGCTCGCGCGTCTTGAAGAAGCGGGCCGCCCACAGCCATTTGTCGATGCGCGTGCCTTCCATTTAGCCATTCTCTCAGAAGCCCCATGCGTTAAATCATTTACTCGGAAAGGGTTACGGACAACATCTCCATCTGCGCCACTGAGAAAGCTGTTTCGAGTTCATCCGATGTCGCAAATTGCTTGCCGATGACATGCCGTGCCGGCAATGTGAATCGCATTTCCGGCTCAGCGAAAGGCCAAGGTGTGAGGCGGAAGTGCCGCGGTGCCACCGGCTGTACCAGCACCTCGACCGTACGGCCATCGTTCAGAGGCAACGGATGCAGCAGGTCCGCATCAGAGCCGAATGCTACGCATGTCAGCAGGGAGAGATTGTCGCAGGCCTGGAGGAGCCGAAAGTGCTCGAGGATCGTCTGTTCCGTTTTTGCCTCAACGCTAAGCGAAGCGTCTGCCGCGATGGTGGCCCGCAACTCGACCTGGTAAGCGCATAGTCGATCGAGGAATGCGTCGAGCAGCGCGAGACCCTCCGGCGTAATCGTGGATCGATCGGCGTGCGCGGTCAACAGGTTGTGGGTATGCATCGAGATGAGCAGGCCAGCGTACGGATCTTCCGCTGCGATGATCCGCACCGCGCGGTCCCTCACCGTTAGGTAATCTGCAATATCGATCTCCTCAAACGCTGAGTATTTTCCCACCAGTTCGGACGAGAATGCCGACGGCTTACCCTGCCGCGTCACCGATGGATGAGCGTCGCGCGCTGCCCAGCCGTCGTCATGGCACGCGATTCCCTTCAGCACGCGTGCCCGCGGTTCGGGCTTGCGAAATTGCTCATTGCCCCATGCAGCGGCGAAGTCACCGGCGAGGCGTGCGTGGTCGGGGTGGGTGATCAGGCACCATCCTGTGTCGGATTCGATGCGCAACATAACGTCTCCTACTCATCCGTCTGCGGCAGGCTAGATTCGTGCCAGTTATGCAGGATGAGCCATTCCATAAACATGACCGCAAAGAAAAAGAAGAACCCAAGAGCAGTAGCAGCTGCTACCAGCGCAAACATGTACGCGGTCTCCATCTGGTCGTTCGCATATGTGATCGCGTATCCCAACCCGCCTACGCCCACTCGCTGCGAGCTTGCGAACAGCTCACCCGTAATCGCGCCGATCACGCTGACGCCTGCTGAAATCCGAATGCCGGTAAACAAGTTTGGCAGCGCGTTGGGAAGTCGCAGCTTGAAAAGCGTCTGCGCGGGTGTCGCTTTGTACATGATGAAGAGATGCACCAGGTTTTCATCCACACTGATCAGCCCCTGCGTAGTGTTCGCAATAATAGGCGCCAGGCTGATGATGAACGTCACTACCCCAACGGCGAACATTCCGGCGCCAATCCAATTGATTACAAGCGGCGCGATTGCCACGATCGGAACCGTCTGCAGCAGGATCGTGTAGGGATAGAGTGGCTGCCGTACCCAGCGCCACTGCGCAAATACCATCGCTATCGCCACTCCTGCCACGATGCTCGCCGCAAGTCCGCCCGCTGCCTCCTGCGTGGTGATTGCGAGCGACTCCAGCAGGGAGGGAAACCGGTCGTGGATCGCTCGAGCCACGAGCTCCGGGTCAGGCAAAATGAAAGGCTTCAGATGATTGAACGTCACCAGCGCCTGCCACAGCCCGACCAAGCAGGCAAACACGATCACGCTGTTCAGCACCAGAAGACCCTGCTTCTTCATGCCTGATACACCCCGCGCAGAAGTCGCGATGCCTTGGTCACGTGCTCCTCAAACTCGACCGACTCGCGCGTCTCCTCTGTGCGCGGCCAGGGGAGATCGACGCGCATCTCATGCGCCACGCGTCCCGGATGCGCCGCCAGAATCACGATCCGCGAAGAGAGAAAGACCGCCTCTGCTACGGAATGCGTGACGAATAAAACAGTCCATTTTTGCTCGGCGTACAGTCGCAGCAATTCTTCATTAAGACGGTCGCGCGATATCTCATCCAGCGCTGCAAACGGTTCATCCATGAGCAGAATGCGGGGGCGCGTGACCAGTGCCCGAGCGATCGACGTGCGCATCTTCATTCCGCCCGAGAGCTGTCGCGGATATCGTTTCGCCACGTTGCTGAGCCCTACGAGCTCCAGCATATCGGCCACGCGCTGTGCACTCGCGTGCCTTGCTGTGTGTTCGAGTTCCAACTCCAGTCCTACGTTCTGCTCCACGGTTCGCCAGGGCAGCAGCGTCGCGTCCTGGAAGATAAAGCTCATCAACTGGCGCGCGTTTGCAGGCGTCATGCCGTTCACTTGCAACTTACCTTCGCTGACCGGACTCAGTCCCGAAACGAGCTTCAGCAGCGTCGATTTGCCGCATCCCGACGGACCGAGAAAGGTGACAAACTCGCCGCGCTCAATCGTCAGGGAGACCCCTTCCAACGCGACCGCAGCATTGCGAAACCGCTTGCTCACTGCTTCCAGCGCGACCTCCGGAATGGAGCCGGGGATTACCATGGCGATTCTCCGGCGAGGGGCAGGTAGAGCGCCGAAGGATGCGTCGCCGAATGGAGAACCTGTTGCGTCGAACGCGCCCAGTTCCAGTCATCCGCGTCCGGCGGAGCAACGCTGGTGGAAGGATTCCGGTCGTAGAGAGGAAACGCAGAACTGGCTATCTCGAGTCGCAGCCACTCACCTTTCGCAAGTAAGAATGCAATTGGCTCCAGCGTAAATTCCCACTCGCGAACTTCATCTGCCGAGTAGCCGGTGTCGCGAAATAGCCAGGAACTTCGAGCAATCCCGATGCAAAGAAACTCTGCTCGGCCCGTTGGAAGCCGCACAAGCTTGGCTGTGAAATCCGCGGATGCCGCAGTAGTCGCCGCATAGAGTACTACGCGAGGCTGGCCAAAGATCTCCGCGTCTCGTTCCGCGGGCGCGGACGTATACACCAGCAGATTATTTCCCAGTTCCACCGCTGCCTGATCAAATGGGCCGCTGAAAGCCTGCGGCCCGCCTGGCGCGAACACCGGAACCTCAGGGTCGTAGACGAACACATCTCGCGGCTCCTCTATGTCTGGCATGCTGCGGCTCAGCGTTCCACCGCCCTTGCGCGAGTTGGCGTTGCCTTCGCTGTGCAGGTAAAGCGCGTAATCGCACTTCGATGGCCACTTCAGCGCGACGCGCCACTCATTCGCGCCCAGCACGAAGTAACGAACGCGAGGCTCAGCGTCGAAGTCACTCGAATCCATGAGCCAGTGATTGAACCAGCGCAGCAGCACTGCGTCTGTGTCGAGGTTTGCGGCATCGCCGAAATTTATATCCCCGGCGCGATCGCCCCAAGGAATATGCACCCACGGCCCAGCGAGCAGATACTGGTTCTCTCGCGCAAACTCGCTTGCGGCTCCATGGCGTAGCGCGAGATATCCGGCGATCGAGCCCTCAAGGTACGTATCAAACCACCCAGCAATATGCAGCGCCGGAATTTGAATTCGATCCAGCCGCTTGCTGATGTCTTGAGCGGCCCAGTAATCGCCGGGCTCGCGATGGGCAAACCAGTCGCGCACATAGCTCGGCAGGTCAGGATCGACGATCGCTGGATGGCTGTTATACGGAGCGTGTACGGCTTGCGCACGAATGTTTGCCCACGCGGCTTCCAGGCGATTGCTCGATTCGCGCAGGCCAAGCCGTCGCGCATCCTCGCGCAGCATCTGAATTCCCCAGCTCAGGGCCGAACTCAGCC
>JALYIG010000256.1 GCA_030775885.1 Acidobacteriota bacterium
ATGAGGCGCGTGTGCTGGATGGGCTTCGCGCGTTGGTGCAGGCGCGCCACGGATCGCTGACGGTGCTGATGATTGCACACCGGGCCAGCGCGATTCGCCGAGCCGACCGCATCTTCGAACTGGAGCATGGGCGAGTCGCGCACTCCGGGACCTGGGAAGAGTTGAACCTCGAGATGCGCCGATGACATTGCTTGCGAAGGTTGCGCGGCACGGGCCTGCGGATCTGCTGATGGTGGCGGAGGCGATGGTGCTGCTCGCATTCTTCCGGTTGTGCCTGGCGGTGGTTCCGGTGCGCAGGATTATTGGCGCCATCACGCACGGCAAGGCGGAACCGAAGCAGGCCGATTCGGCCAGTGGCGATGCCGTGAGTATCGATGGGCGTGAATTGTCCGCGGCGCAGCGGGTACAGTGGGCGGTGGTCGCTGTGGCGAGGCATTCGGTGGTGGAGTTTGTGTGCTTTCCGCAGACGCTTGCAGCCTACACGATGCTGCGCTGGCGCAGGGTTCAGAGCACGATCGTGTACGGAGTGGCTCGGTCGCCTGAAGGCGGGTTGATTGCGCATACCTGGCTTGAGGTTGGCGACGGGTTTGTGACGGGCGGTGATGAGGCACAAGGATTTGCCGCGATCGAGCGGTGGGCGTGACGGTGGCTGGGATTCGCAAGATAATTCCCCAAGGGGAATATTTCCAATCCATATATGGGCTCTGCTAGCATGGCGGTCGATATGAAAACCTTCGACTCCGCCCGCCGTGATCTTTTGAGACTGAGCAGTATGGGTCTCGCTGCCTCCGCCGTTTACGCTATCCCCGCGCTTGCTGCACCCAAAAAGGCCACTACGACTACGCTGTCGCCTGTGCTTTTCGACGTGCGCACATTTGGCGCAACCGGCGATGGCAAGACGATCGACTCACCTGCCATCAACGCGGCCATTGATGCGGCGGCAGCAGCGGGCGGCGGCACTGTTGTCTTCCCTTCCGGCAACTATATGTCGTTCTCCATCCGACTGAAGAGCAAGGTCGACCTCTACCTTTCGCAGGGGTCGGCGATCATCGCAGCGGATTCGCCGAAGCCCGGTGAGACGACGGGATACATGGGTGGGACGTACGACGCCGCCGAGCCGAAGACCGCGTGGGATGCGTACCAGGATTACGGCCACAATCACTGGCGCAACTCGCTGATGTGGGGCGATGGCATCAGCGACTTTTCAATCACTGGACCGGGACTGATCTGGGGCAAAGGTTTGAGCTTCGGCGCAGGACCTGGGAGGGCTCCCGCGGCCGCAGGGGCTGGCGGTGTGGGATTTGGACCGGAGCGAATGGGTGCTGCTGCGGCAGCGGGTGCAGGAACGAGCGCGGCGGCAGGCGGTAGCGCAGCAGCAGGCGCTACCGCAGCGCCTCGACCCGGATTTACGGCTCGCGCGCGCGGTAACTATCCCATCTACCAAGCTGAGCAGGCGGGCGTCGGCAACAAGGCGATCGCGCTGAAGAATTGCCGCAACGTGATTTTCCGGGACTTTTCGATTTTGAAAGGCGGCCACTTTGGGCTGCTGCTGACGGGCGTCGATAACCTGACCATCGACAACTTAAAGATTGATACTGACCGCGACGGCATGGACATTGACTGCTGCAAGAATGTGCGTGTGTCGAACTGCACGGTGAATTCGCCGTGGGACGACGGCATCTGCCCGAAGTCGAGCTTTGCGCTTGGCTACAACCGCGCCTGCGACAATATCAACATTACGAACTGCTACGTGACCGGATGTTACCAGCTCGGAACCGTGCTCGATGGCACTTGGAAGAAGTTTACGATGGAGGCGGACCGCAAGGTGGGGGGCACCGGCCGCATCAAGTGCGGGACAGAATCGAATGGCGGCTTCAGGAACATCAGCATCTCGAACTGCGTCTTTGAAGGCTGCCAGGGGCTGGCGTTGGAGACAGTGGACGGTGCGCTGCTGGAAGATATTGCTGTCACCAATATCACGATGCGCGACATTATTAGCTGCCCCATCTTTCTGCGGCTTGGTGCGCGCCTGCGTGGGCCGAAAGGCACGGGCGACCAGAGTACTGTCGTCGGGACATTGCAGCGCGTGCTGATTTCGAATATTAACTCCTACAACTGCGCTGCGAAGTTCGGCTCGCATATCACGGGCATTCCGGGTTACACCGTAAAGGACATCAAGATTGCGGATGTGTACGTTCAGAATGTGGGCGGCGGCACCGCGGCAGACGCGAAGATCGAGGTGCCCGAGAAGGAGAATGCGTATCCGGAGCCAACCATGCTGGGCACGCTGCCGGCGCATGGCTTTTACTTCCGCCATGTGGATCGGCTGGAGATGAGCCACGTTGAGATGCAGCCCGCTACAGCGGACGCGCGGCCGGCCATCTATACCGGCGATGTGCATCGCGCTGACTTCTTCGCGATTACGGCGCCAAACACTCCGGCGGCGTTCTCGTTCAACAAGTCGACGGACATCCGCGTGCTGATGAGCCGTGCCGCGCCGGATTCCACCCTCGCGTAAATCGGCGAGCAGTCTGCGAAGCCTGTTAACATTGCCATGATGACGGTGCGCGGGCCGAAATGGTCTGCGTGCAAAAAGGCGGGCGCGGATTGCTCTACTGGCTGCTGTATCAGAAGCTGTTTCCCTACTTCCGGGTGTTTCGAATCTTCCGGTACCTGACGTTCCGGACTGTGTTTGCGAGTCTGACTGCGCTGCTGATCGGGCTGCTGATCGGACCGTATGTCATTGATCGTCTGCGCGAGTTTCAGATCGGCCAGTATGTGCGCGACGACGGCCCGCAGACTCACCTGAAGAAGGGTGGGACGCCGACGATGGGCGGCGTGCTGATCGTAATTTCCATTGTGGTGCCGACGCTGCTGTGGGCAGACCTTTCGAACTCCTACGTATGGATTGTGATGCTGTCGACACTGGGGTTTGGGGCGATCGGGTTCGCCGATGACTATATCAAAGTAGTTCGCAAGCGAAGCAAGGGACTGACCTTCTGGCAAAAAATTATTTTGCAGTTTACCGCCAGCGGACTGGTGGCGGTCGCGCTGACGGTGATGGAGACCAGGGGCACCTATTCCACGCGGCTCGTGGTTCCCTTTCTGAAGAATTTTCGGCCGAATCTGATTGTCGATAGCATGCGGCATATTCATCATCTGGGATGGCTGGCGTTCTTCCCGTTTGTGATCTTCGTAGTGCTGGTGACCACGCTGACGAGCAACGCAGTCAACCTGACCGATGGGCTGGATGGCCTTGCGATCGGCTGCACGATCATCGCTGCGGGAGCGTTAACGGTGCTGACGTATGTGTCCGGCCACGTGGTGTTTTCCGACTATCTGGAAATTCAGCGCATGCCGATGGTCAGCGAGGTGACGATCTTCTGCGGGTCGATGGTGGGCGCGAGCATCGGCTTCCTTTGGTACAACGCGCACCCTGCGGAAGTGTTCATGGGCGACGTGGGGTCGCTGGCGCTCGGAGGCGCAATTGGGACCGTCGCGGTGATCATCAAGCAAGAGCTTCTGCTGCCATTTATCGGGGGCGTGTTCCTGCTGGAGGCGGCAAGCGTGATTCTGCAGGTGGGGAGTTACAAGCTGCGCAATGGGAAGAGGATATTCAAGATGGCTCCGCTGCACCATCACTTTGAACTGCTCGGGTGGAGCGAGTCAAAGGTGATTACACGATTCTGGATTATAGCGCTGGTGTTCGCGCTGTTCGCGCTAACGACGTTGAAACTGCGATAACGTGCGTCGGTGCTAGAGGCTGAACACAATCCAGGCGGATAGACCACCGATTCTGTCCCGCAGCTGCGGTAGATTGGTAGGCATGGAACTGAAGAACAAGCGCGTGCTGGTGGTAGGGCTGGGGAAGTCGGGGATGGCGGCGGCACTGTTTCTGCGCGACAAGGGTGCGCGGGTGACGGTGTCGGATTCGCGCAGTGCGGTGGCGCTGGCGAAGGACATTCCGACGCTGCTGGATGCGGGGATCATGGTAGAGGCTGGCGGGCATGGGCTGCTGACGTTTCGGCGGCAGGATTTAATTGTGGTGTCCCCGGGGGTGCCGTTCGATACGGCGGAGCTGAAACAGGTGCGGGCGCTTGGGCCACTTGGGCCACCAATCATCGGCGAATTGGAGTTGGCGAGTCGCTTCCTGCAAGGGCAGGTCGTGGCGATCACCGGGTCGAACGGGAAGACGACGACGACTTCCCTGCTGGGCAAGATTTTCGCGGATGCGGGGCGGGCGACGTTGGTGGGCGGCAATATTGGCGTTCCGGTGATCGAGCTGATTGAGAAGAGTTCCGTGAGGACGGTCAACGTGCTGGAGGTCTCGAGCTTCCAGTTGGAGACGGTGGATCAGTTTCATCCGCATATTGCAGTGGTGTTGAACATTACTCCGGACCACCTGGATCGGCATGGAACGTTTAAGAATTACGCGGCGATGAAGACGCGGATCACGGAGCAACAGACGGCTGCGGATTTTCTGGTGCTGAATGGCGAGGACCCACCGACGCAGATGGTGGCCGCCAAGACCAAGGCGCAGATCTTCTGGTTCAGCGGGCGGCGGCAGATCAAGCAGGGTGCCTTCGTGCATGGGGAGAGCGTGCTATTTATTCCGCGCGAGGGAGCGAAGCCGGAGCCGGTGATGCCGGTGTCGGAGATCACGCTGCGCGGGGCGCACAACGTGGAGAACGTGCTGGCAGCGGTGTGCGCGGCACGGCTGGGAGGAGTGGAGGCGGAGTCGATTCGCGCGTCCGTAGCGAGCTTCAAGGCGGTGGAACATCGACTGGAGTTTTTGGCGAACGTGCTTGGAGTGGAATTCTATAACGACTCGAAGGCGACGAATGTGGACGCAACGAAGAAGGCGCTGGAGGCGTTTCAGGGTTGCGTTCATTTGATTCTTGGCGGCAAAGACAAGAACTCGGATTATGCGGAACTGAGCGATTTGATCCGCGCACGCGTAAAAACTGTTTACACAATTGGTTCAGCGGCCGAGAAGATCGAGCGGCAACTGGCTGGAGTCGTCAAGATAGTTTCAGCGGGTACGCTTGCAATCGCGGTTGCGAAGGCCGCAGAGAACGCAGTGGCCGGCGATATTGTTCTGCTCGCACCGGCATGTTCAAGTTTCGATCAGTTTGAGAGTTATGAGCATCGGGGACGGGTTTTCAAGGGATTGGTGAAGCAGCTTTTAGCTGCTAGCTCTTAGCTTTTAGCTAAGGGCTAAAGGCGAAGAGCTAGAGGCTGGGTTTTGGAATGGCGAAGCGGGTTGGGGTCGACAAATGGCTATTCGGGACTGTGCTGCTGCTGGTGCTGTTTGGGCTGGTAATGGTGTTCTCGGCGTCGGCGGTGATGTCGCAGGCGGAGTCGGGCTCGCCATATAAGTACGTTGCGAAGCAGGGAATGTACGCGCTGTTTGGGATGATGGCGCTGTTCGCGCTGATGCGTGTGGACTACAAGCGATACAACAGCTATCCCGTGGTGGCCTCGGTTGTCGTAGTGACGATGATGCTGCTGGTGGCTGTGTTCGGGATGCATGCACTGAACCATACGCATCGGTGGTTCAAACTGGGGAACTTCTTCACGTTCCAGCCATCGGAGATTGCGAAGCCCGCGATCGTGCTGTTTCTCGCGTATTTTCTACAGAAGCGCATTCACCTGATGGATGACTGGAAGGGCACGATTTTGAAGGCGGCACTGCCTCCGCTTGTTTTCGTCGCGCTGATCCTGAAGGAGCCGGACCTGGGCACCGCGCTGGTGTGCGCGGCGGTGACGATGGCCATGCTGTACCTCGCGGGAATGCAGTTGAAGTGGCTTGGACTGGCGGCGCTGGCCTCTACGCCCGTGATGTATTACATGCTGTGGATGGTGCCGTTTCGGCGCGCGCGCATGGAGATTTTCTTTCATCCGGAACTCGACCCACTGGGCAAGGGATTTCACACCATGCAGTCGCTGATCGCTGTTGGGACGGGCGGAGTGTGGGGACGCGGCCTGATGGAAGGCGTGCAAAAGCTGTTCTATCTGCCGGAGTCGCATACCGATTTTATCTTCGCCAACATCTGCGAGGAGCTTGGCCTGCTGGGTGCGCTGGCGCTGGTAGGACTCCTCTGCATGTTCGGATACCGCGGGCTGCGGGCCGCGTTTCTCTCGACTGATCCGTTCGCGCGATTTCTGGCGTTCGGGCTGACCAGTGCCGTGCTGATCCAGGCGTTCTTCAACATGAGCGTGGCAATTGCGCTGGTACCGACCAAAGGAATCACGCTGCCGTTCATCTCGTTTGGCGGGACTTCGCTGTTCTTCACGCTGGCCGGGATGGGCGTGCTGCTGAATATTACGCGTGAGATTGATTGAAGAGCCGGGTGCAAGGTTCGAGGTTCAGGGTTCGAGAGGCATGAACGCGCTGCGGGTTTTGATTGCTGGGGGAGGGACCGGCGGACACGTGATTCCGGGGCTGGCGATTGCGCGTGAGTTGCGTGATGAATATGGTGCCGAGGTGCGATTTGTGGGGACGGCGCGCGGGCTCGAGACTCGGCTGGTGCCTGAGGCAGGATTCAAATTGGAGTTGGTGCGGTCGGGCCAGTTGAAGAATGTAAGCCTCGCGACTCGTCTGCGAACGATGATGGATCTGCCGCTGGGTGTGGTGGAGTGTGTGCGGCTTCTGCGGGACTTCAAGCCTCAGGTGGTGGTGGGCGTGGGCGGATATGCGAGTGGGCCGGGAATGCTGGCGGCAATCCTGCTACGCGTGCCGACACTGGCGTATGAGCCCAACGCCGTGCCGGGAATGACTAATCGCTGGCTGGGACGTTGGGTGAATGCGGCGGCAGTGAACTTCGAGCAGACGGCAAAATATTTTCGCGATGCCGAGGTGACTGGCGTTCCGGTCAGGGCAGAGATTTTTGCGCTGCCTGCTCGACCGTCGGACGCCAGGCCGAGACTGCTGGTGACGGCGGGCAGCAACGGCGCACTGATCTTCAACGAGACGATGCCCAAGATTGTGGCGGAGCTTTTGGATGCGGTGCCTGGTTTGACGATCGTTCATCAGGCTGGCGCGAGGAAATTGGAAGCGACGCGGGCAGCTTATGCGGCGAGCGCAGCCGACCCGGCGCGGTGGTCAGTCGAGGCATTTTTGGCGGACATGCCCGCGCAGTATGCCGCAGCCGACCTGGTGCTGGCGCGGTCGGGGAGTACGGTGGCGGAGTTGTGCGCTGCGGGTAAGCCTTCGCTGCTGGTGCCCTTTGCGGCGGCAGCGGATGACCATCAGCGCAAGAACGCGGAAATTCTGGTACAAGCCGGAGCGGCTGTCATGCTGCTGCAGCGCGACGTGACGCCGGGGAGCATGCTGGAAGCATTGCGGGGATTGCTGCTTGATCCGGAACGGCGGACGGATATGGCGATTCGCGCGAGATCGCTGGCACGGCCGGGGGCGCTGGAACGGATCGCTGCGATGGTGGTGAGGCTGGCTCAGCGAGCCTAGTTCTGACTGGATAAACTGCAAAGAAGAAGGGCTGAGGATTTCTCCTCAGCCCTGGTTTCGTTTGTTGGCGAATCCTTATCGGTGTCCACCGCCGCCTCGGTCGCCACCACCACCACCGCCTCGCTCCCCACCGCCGCCATTGCCGGGGTTGCCGCCGCCGGAAGCCCGCGACTGCGGGGAAGGATTACCGCCGCCGCTGGGAAATGACCGCGTCTGCGGAGAAGGATTACCGCCGCCGCCGGGGTAAGAGCGAGTCTGCGGAGAAGGATTACCGCCGCCGCCCGGGTAAGCGCGGGTCTGCGGAGAAGGATTACCGCCGCCGGGGTAAGAGCGGGTCTGTGGGGATGGATTCCCTTCGCCGCCCGGGTAAGCGCGAGCCTGCGGGGATGGATACCCGCCACCGCCAGGGTAAGAGCGAGTCTGCGGGGATGGATTCCCTTCGCCGCCGGGGTAAGCCCGAGTCTGAGGGGAAGGATTGCCTCCGCCGCCGGGGTAAGCCCGAGTCTGAGGGGAAGGATTGCCTCCGCCGCCGG
>JALYIG010000257.1 GCA_030775885.1 Acidobacteriota bacterium
GCGGAGAGTTTCATGCAATGTTGTGCATGCATAAGGGAATCCTTGGTAACTCTTATGGGGAGGCCTGCCTGCGGCGGAGGATCTGTTGCGGCAGTTTGGAGCCGGTGAAGAGGAGAGTGGCGTAGCCAAGACCAAGCCATGCAAGGGTCCCCGCGGCGAGCACAAGGATGTCGCCGAAATGGCCCTTGGGGACATGCAGCAGACGGACGCAGGCTACGGCCCCAGCGTAGCCAATCAGCGCGGCGGCAAGCGCGCGCGCGAGTTCGCCAAAGTGAAGTGATGCGATGCTGACCAGGCGCGAGCGGTGGAGCAGAATCACCAGCGCGAGCGTGTGCGCGAGGATGCCGATGTCGGAGGCGATGGCGAGGCCGACCACTCCCATGCGATGAAAGAGCAGCGCGTAAATGGGGATAGAAAAACAGGTGACTAGGGTTCCGGAGATGGCTGGAGTGAGCGTGTTGCGCGCCGCGTAGAAGGCCCGCGCGTAGATTCCCTGGGCGGACCACAGAGCCAGCGACAGGGCGAACAGGCCGAAGTAACGCGCGGTGAGAAGGGCGTCCGTCTGCGAGTAGTGGCCGCCGCGAAGCAGGTCGACAATGGGAACGGCGAGTGCGACCATCCATGCAGTAACCAGCAGGGCAACCGCGATAAGGCGCGACACCGCACGGCTGACCGCGTCGTTGAAGTCGGCCGTGCGGCTCTGCGCGTAGAGCGAGGAGAAGAAGGGCAGAGACGCTGCTCCGGCGGCCACCCCGATGATACTCAGCGGCGCGTTGAAGAGGTTCTTGGCGTTGGTCAGCAGGGTGATGGCGCCCTTGTCGGCGGCCGCGTAGTGGCTGAGGATCCACTTGTCGGCCATCGCAAGCGAGACGCCGATCATCAGCGGCAGCGAAAGGCGAAGCCACTCCCGAAAGGCGGGATGGCGAAGATTGAGGATGAAGTGAAAACGCAGCCCCGAGCGAAACGCGCCGACGGCATTCAGCAGGAGCGAACCAACCAGCGCGCCCCCAAGTACGCCGATGGCCAGCGAGTCGATGCCGATGCGGTGGGACAGGAACACTCCGCCGAGAATGATGCCCAGGTTGTAGAGGATCGGCGTGACGGCCTGGTACAGGAAGATCTTGCGCACCAGCAGGCGTGAGCCCAGAACTCCCCCGGCGAAGAAGAACAGTTGCGCGGGCAGCAGTATCCGCGTGAGGTGAGTGCAGAGAGCAGAGGTTGGCTCGTCGAGCTTGCCGAAGAAGAGATGGGTATACGCGGGAGCGAAAATCTCGGCCAGCAGAATGCCCATGCCGAGTACCACGGTCATGGCGACCAGCACGACCGAGAGCGCGCGGTCCGCTCCCTCCTCGTCGCCGGCTTCGCGGTGGCGGTTGAGGATGCTGATCAGGGTGATGGACGCCACGCCTCCGACCAGGAAGTAGTTGATCATGTCGGGCAGGTTGAAGGCCGCGTTGTAAGCGTCCGTCGCCGATCCAGCACCGAAGACGTGTGCAATGTACTTGAAGCGGACCAGTCCAAGCAGTCCGGAGAGAACTGAAGAGGCCATCAGCAGCAGGGTCGCCGAGTAGGCGCTGTGCTTGCCGGAGAGCCGACCCGCGAAGCCGCCGGATCCCGGGCTCGACGGCTGCACATCGGGTTCGGAGAGCATGGAGATGTCGGGCGGAAGGCTCATCGGGATAAAACGATTCTAGTAGTGCGTGCAAGTAAAAAGGGCCTATCTATTAAACCCATTCAACTTGTCATTTACGTTTATCTGACTTGTCATTCTGAGCCGCAGGCGAAGAATCCCCGTATTGGTGGCACCACATTACTTGTCCGCGGTTTCAGGTATGAGCAGACTTCTCACCTGCATTGTAAAGTGACAAACCTTCAGTGGCTGCCTTACTCCGCCGGCGCAAAAGGGATCTGCGGGGTGGTGTCCACGGTGGATAACGAGGGTGTGCGGCGTGTAGCTCGAATAGGGTGTACCGGCGCGGGAAGTTTGGCTGCGCCGGGCAATTTGTCAATCGGCCGGGCAAGCAGTTGCGCGATAGATTGGAGTTCGCGGCGCAGATTGCGGAGCTGTTTGGCGTCGGAGGTTGGAACCAACGCCCCGGGTAAAGCAAGCTGCGGCTCCTTCAGCTTGAACTCGGATTTGAGCACCGAGCGCGCGCCGGGAATGGTGTAGCCCTCTTGCTTCAGCAACGTCTTCACACGCAAAGCCATCTCGACGTCGCGGCGGCGATACAGGCGCTGGCCCGTCCCGCCCTTGTTCGGCTTCAGTTGCGGGAATTCGCTCTCCCAGAAACGCAGCACGTAGGCGGGGACTTCGCAGAGCCGCGCGACTTCGCCGATGCGGAAGTAAAGCTTGTCGGGAATCTCAGACGCAGGTGGGGCGGGGTTGTGAGCGGTGCGGCGGATTGGCTCGTTATGTCCCATTGCCGGGCGCGAACCCCCGATCGGTTCCAATCCTGAAATAGTAAACCTCAAATCCGCTGCATGGCGGAAATATCCCGGGCGTGTTCCTGAATCAAAACACGCCCGAAGCATCTCGCTAGAACGGGTTGATCTTTGACAGGCCCTTCTTCGGCTTCTTCGTGCTGCAGGACTCGTCATTCTTATCGCACGCGACCTTAGGCTTCTTCTTGCCGTTGGCAGCGGGCACCTGTGCGGCCGGCTGCGGATGGCTTGCCGCGTCGTTGATCGGATCGGGAGCGGCGGCGGGCTTTTCGATGGGAGCAAGCGGAGTCGCGTTCGCCGGACCAACCGGCGCAACGCCAATGTCCTCGTGGGCCGGAGCCGCTGCCGGAGCGGTGCCGGGGAATGTAGTCGATCCCGGTGTTGTCGAGGGCGCGGCGTCTGGATTAGGCCGAACGATCTCAATGCCCATCGAACTGCCCGAGGAACCCGAGGTCGAGGATTGCGGCACGGTGGTGGTGATAGCCGAACCTGTCGACGGTGCCGCCGTCGCCGCTGGAACTTCTTCGAGCGAGAGAGCTGCCGGTGCAACCGCCGGTGCGGCTGCGGGAGTATTTGCCGGAGCAGGTGCCGGAGTGGTCGCGGGCGCGGGAGCCGTCCCAGCAGCCAGACTCATCGAGGTATTAAAGTCGCTGATCGACTTGCGCACCACGGTCGCCGCGTTGGTGGGCGTCGGATCCTCAAGCGGCGGAGCTCCCTGGGTGGCAGCCTGAACCGTGTCGGCCTGGTGCAGGAAGAAGGTGAGGGCACGCTTGGAGAGCGTGTACTGGCCACGGCTGTTTTCCAGCGCGGTAGAGGCAGCCAGTTGATCCGGCGTGGGCGTCGGGACCGGAAGTCCCATGCCCACCAGGCGGTCTTTGGCG
>JALYIG010000258.1 GCA_030775885.1 Acidobacteriota bacterium
GTGCAGGCGCGGGCGTGCGAGCGCTGGGCGATATCGCTTTCTTTGGATAACCTGATGTCGTTTCCGTGGATTCGAGAACGCGTGGAAGCGGGGACGCTGGCCCTGCATGGCTGGTATTTCGACATTGATGCCGGCGAGTTGCTTGCCTATTCGGCTGCAACGTCGAGCTTCGCGCCCCTGGTGCCGAAGCCCTACCCTGCAGATGAAAGCACAGCGCATCGACGATAACCACCGCTATGATGGTAAGGTCCAAAGCCCGTCCATTTTACGGGTTGGTTACCGCGGATTGAGGTCCACTGCTACTCCGTTTCTCTGCGCAGAAGTGAAGCCGAAAAGCGCCAGGCCCAACAGAGTGACCGCATCGCCGATCACTTGGTCCGGCGTGTAGGCGTAGCGAATGTCGATGGTGGAATTGCCCGCTGGGACGGCTACGGCGATCAGGCCGTCCGGCCGGGGGGGGCGAATCGGGTCAGGCTTGTTGTTGAGCGAGAGCAGCCACGCTGGGTAGTCTCGCAGGTTGAGAACGAGATACTCGGCACGGGGGGCTGTGACGGTGAGGTGCATGGGTGCGGAGCCCCGGATACTGGCTTCCGGCGGCGGATCAGTGGGTGAGGCGGCGAGCCAGTCGGGCGGCTCATTACCGGCAAGTGCATCGTTGTCGGCGGCGTTCGGCGTGTACTCGTCGGTAGGGTCCGTCCCTGCGTTGGAGTGGAACAGGGCAAGACGGGCGGGGGCTGTGTCCTCGGGATCACAGGGCTGGCGAAAGAGTCTGTACGCCGCATGGCTTACGACGATGGCGAACAGAATCGAGGCGAGCACGGTGGCGATGAAGTTGAATGTGAGCCGGCTTAACGCTGCGGCGGTCGCGATCGCCAGGACGGTTGCGAGTATGGCCAGCAAGCGCCACGGAAATTGTAGGAAGGTGGACTGGGGGGCGTGATTCCAGATGGGCAGGCTCGGCGGGGTAAGCAGGAATGCGATGCCGATGGTGAGAACCGCGAGCGATGTCGCGGGGAATGTGGAGGCGGCTGATTTGGTTCGGTGCAAAAGGACGTTCGCGGCGAGAGCGATGGCGGTTGTCGTGAGAAGGATGACTGCAATCCACGAGGCAGTATTCAGGACCTGATCGTGCAGCAACGCATCGAGCGAGCTTCCGGTGTGTTCGAAGAGAAAGTTTTGATCGACGCGCATGCCGCTGATGGTTGCCATGGCAATCTGAACATAACGGCGCTCGTACGCGGCGGGAATGATGTAAAAGGCGGCGAGGGCGATACCGATTGCGGTGCCGCCAAAAATCTTTACCGAATCCTGTATGGCGACGTGGCGGCGAGCCGAAGCTTCGGAGGTGACCGCAAGCGTAGGCCCGGTTCGGGTCGAGGAGACGATGCGGACAAGGGCCAGCAGAGCGAGAGAGTAGCAGCCCATGACGGCGGCCGGAGCGTTAGTGAGCCACAGCAGCGCTACCGGCAGCGCGATTGCCGGAATGGTGATTCGATCGCGCAGGACGGCATGAAAGAGCAGTGGAATCCAGGCTGTGGCGAGCAGTTCGGCGTAGGCGGTGCGCTCATATGCCGTGAAAAGCATGTACGGGTTGGCGAGATAGAGGATAGCTGCGAGCAATGCTGCATTCGGGTTTGCGTATGTGCGCGCGAGGCGATAGAGGGTAAGGCCGGAGAGTGTGAGAGCGATCCAAGTGAAGAGGATGGGAGTCGCGCTCCAGGCTGTCGCTTCCTTGAGGCCGGGAAGATGCGTGAGCAGCAGGCCAAGGAGTGCGCCGACATACCAGGAAAGCGGAGGATAGAAGACGAAGCGGGGCTCGCCCGCGTTGAAGGCAGGAGTGAATGCCCAGTGAGGATGGAGGTTTCCGTGGCTGAACTGCTGCGCTGCTTCCATCCAACTGAGGAAGTGAAAGTCGAAGTCGTGGCCGCAGGAGCATCCGTAATGCATGAGGGGCATAACGGAGATGAGGGCCGCTAACGGTATGAGCAGGAGGCGGCGATTGAATGTGCGGCCTGGTGCAGCCGTCGGCGTCATCATCTCGGATTGAGAGTCAGGGCGTGGGTGGTTGCTGCCCGGATGGAGGCAGGATTGAACGGCAGCGGGTAGGTGGTGCCGCTGAGCCAGTCATGGAACTGGTCCATAAACCAGGGGCTGAGGGGATTGCCGGACTCGCCGAGAACGATGTTGAGGCTGGTGCGATCGGGGTCGCCGAGGTCGGCGGTGAAGCGTTCGGACGGACCGAACGCCGCGCCAGCCTGCCTGACGGTAGTGCCATCGCCGCTCTGTGACTGCGGGCCGGTGCTGGTGCGGGCTCCGATGAGGCGCTGTTCGACCATCGCTGCGCGGGAGAAGATGGGATGCTGGATGTTGAGTGGGAAGGCTTTGCCTTGCTGCCAGGTGGTGAGATCGTTGGGGGCGCGTGCGTCGCGCAGTCCGCGCTTGACCACGGCGGCGAGGAAGTCCTCCCACGTGGCGTAGCCGGGTGGCAGCCAACGCGCGGGTGTGTGCGTGAGCATCTGCTCCTCGACGCTGGCGCGCTCGCCCCAGGTGTAGAACCGCCAGAGATTTGCGGCCTGCGCTACTTCGGGGGACGGACTCTTGATTTTGGAAAGGTCGGTTCCCTGCACGATCTGATCGGCGAGTTGGGGAGCCAGCTTCGGGATCAGCAGCATCGGCCAGATGGCTGTGCGCGATACGTTGACGATGGCGGGAGCGGCAGCGCTGGCATCGACATTGCCGTTCCATTTGCGCAGGAGGTCGGCGGCCTGGTGAAGCTGTTTGTCGTCCTTGAGCGGGCCGGTGGAGTGGTCGATGGAATATGCGAGACGTTGGGCGATGACCTGGTCCAACTCGGAGAAGACGTCGGTTTGGAGTGCGAGCATATCCGGCGCTGTCAGTTTGTGGATCGGATTTGCCTCTAAGACCTTGTAGATACGTTCGGTGCGGTAGGGGGCCATCCAGTTGAGCGTGATGGGATAGCGGTAACCATCGAGCGTGACGCGCGCGTTGGCTGTGGCCAGAACACCGTCGGCCGGGTCGAACGCCTGGGGAAGTTCGGTGAACGGTATGTATCC
>JALYIG010000259.1 GCA_030775885.1 Acidobacteriota bacterium
CCGCACGGTCGAGCAGCCCCATCATCACCTCGGAATCCACCAGGTTCTTCGGGCAGCCTAGCGACACAAAGCCGATCGTCGGCCGCGTCGAACGCACTTCCAAACCACTTACCCGGTTTTCGCTGGATGCATCAAGGACGGAGGAAGCCACACTCCCATTTTAGCAGCCGCGCGCGCCAAAACCCGCCCAATCGGAGCTGTTTACTCCGGCCAGTTGTCGGTCCGCGGACGGCTTCCAAACGGCGATCTCGCCGCCATCGACTTAACCTTCTCCATCAACCCCTCAGCCGCGTACTTCGCCTGATTCAAAATCACCGCAATCTTCTGCGCCGGACCCTTGATGCCGTTCGCAATCGTGTCCGCCACCTCGGCCGTCGTGGCCAGCGCAGCCGACACCATTCCATCCACGCGCGCCACCTGCCGCTGCGCCCGCAGATTGGCATCGGTCACGGTCACGTCAATCTTCTCCACCGCGCCACGAGCCACCTTACTCGTCTCCATCAGTGTGTCGCTCGCCTTCACCAGGTTCTCGCCGATCACCTTGATCTTCGGAGCAGCATCCTCCAGCATCACCCTGGCGTTCTTGCTGATTTGCATCACTTCATCCAACAGCGGCATCACCTTGATTTTTACTTCCAGCGCCGTCTTACCCAATTCCTGGATCGTCTTCAGCGCCTTCACGCCGATGACAACCAGAATCACCGCAATCACAGCAATCGCGACCGCCATTAAGACGATCGCCAGCAGGATCAGGTGCCGGGTACCGCCCGGATCGGACTCCTGCAGCCACATCGCCGAGCTCATCGTTGCCATTCGAAACTCCCAATCCTTTGAGTTTGCGCTTCAGGGTGCGCAGAGCCCAGTTTCACACATCACGTACGCGAGGCGACGCCGCATCTCGACGCCGCCTCGATCTTGCCTGCTCGATACCGCTTTTCTAAACCGGCGTGTCCACCGTGGTATTCACGTAAGCGTCCTTGGCAGCATCTGCCGCCGCGGTCACCTTGGTCTGCTGTTCGTTTACGATTCCCTTGCCCTTTTCAACATACTCGCTCCACTGCGTGCGGCCCTTTTCGTAATACTCGCGGCCCTTGTCGATCGAGGCGGAAGCTTGTTGCTTGCCTTGTTCCACCAGCTGCGCGGCCTTTTGCTTGCCCTGATCCACATACTGCTTGCCCTGCTCGACGTACTCATTTGCCTTCTGCCGGCCCTGATCCACCAGGTCCGCCGCCCGAGCCTGCGCATCGCGTGTCGCGTTCGCCAGGTCCTCGCGCGTCTCTTTGCCTGCCTTCGGCGCGTACAGCACTCCTACCAGAGTGCCAATCCCGAGTCCGGCCAGAAACCATGCCATCCCACTTGTCCCGCCATCATTCTCTGCCATTGTGTTCTCCTCTTCAATTTTCAGTCTTGGCGGGAGCACGTCGCCCCCCGCCGATACGAATCCCTATGGAATGTACCACCACCACCAGCGCAAGTCCTCTCCGCACTATACGGTCAGACTTTCTTTCCGAGTCCACGGTCCCTGTGGATGGATGCCTTCCTACGTAAATTGGATGCGCGGGAAGAGCATCGCGGTCTGCCCACTGCTACTTCGGAAGCTAACAATATCACTTTCCGCATCACTTTTTCCTGCAATGCGTCAAATATCAGAAGGTTCGGCCGGCCCGGCGCTCGCAACCTCTATCCCGCGCAAAGCGGGTTCCGTTATCGAATTAGACACTCACTGCCGGCCGACCCTTCCGTATAGGCCAGAGTAGTATTTAGTCATTGAAAAGCTCAGTAATGAAAGGGACTCATGAACACCGACCTGATTCGCTCCACCTCACGCACCGCGATCATCTCGCTCTCCCTCGCCGCCGCCTTGGCCGGTTGCAAGAGCGCCACTCCCGCCGCCAGTGACCCCGCTCTCAACACTCAGGTTCAGGCCAAACTCTTCGCCGACCAAAATCTCAGCGGCCAGCCCATCCAGACCAGCGTAGTCAACGGCATCGTCACTCTGAACGGCAGTGTCTCCGCCGACAGCCAGCGGTCTATCGCCAGCGGCGACGCCGCCCAGGTCGCCGGAATCAAGACGGTCGTTAATAATCTGGTAGTGCAGGCTCCGCAGCCAGGATCCTCCGCAGCGGTCGCGCCGCCTCCGCCGATGCCTATGACGATGCCGGCCCAGCCGACAAGACACGAAAAACCCTCTGCGGACGTTCACCGGCAGGACTACCAGCCAGCACCCGTCGTCCGCAACAGCCCTCCGCAGCAGAACCAGCAGCAGAACCAGCCGCAGTACCAGCCGCAGCAACAGGCTCAGGCCCAGCTTCCGCCGCCGCCGCCGCCGCCGGCGCCCGTCGTGCATAACATCACGCTCCCTGCCGGCACCACAATCCCCGTCCGCATCACCCAAGCCCTCGACAGCGCTACCACCCAGACCGGCGACAAGTTCACCGGCGCTATCGCCTCCGACATCGTCGTCGATGGCCTCGTGGTCCTGCCTCAGGGCACCAACGTCACCGGCCGTGTCGACGAAGCCAAGGACGCGGCCCACTACAAAGGGAGCGCCCTGCTTACTCTCTCACTCTCGGCCCTCGACCGCCGCGGCGAGCGCATCCAGCTTTCCACCGAACCCTACACCAAGGAAGGGGAAGGCCGCGGTAAGAACACCGCAGAAAAAGTCGGCGGAGGAGCAGCCGTCGGCGCCATCCTCGGCGGCATCTTCGGCGGCGGCAAAGGCGCAGCCATCGGTGCAGCAGCAGGAGGAGGTGTAGGCGCCGGCGCCAACACCATCACCCGCGGCCAGCAGGTTCAGATTCCGTCTGAGAGCATCGTCCGTTTCAAACTGGCTGACGCGATCATCGTCCGTGTAACCTCCGGCGGCAACCGCGACTCAGGCCCCGTACTCGAGCACCACAACGACCAGTAGCCGCCGCCCTGGTACTTTGGGTCGACACGTTGAGTTTCGCAACCGCCGCAAGCGGCCAGAGCAGGATGTTGATAGGTGTCTTGCTTATCGCACGGATTCCTCGTGCCATAAGAAGCATGATCGGAACGTGGCTTCAGCCGCTGAGCGCAATTTTCAGCGCAGCGATCACTTCGTCGGCAAGCGAGTGGAATGCGTCGGAGATCGTGGGGGTTATCCGGCTTGGCCCCGAGGCTGTTTCCGCGCTGAATCCCCAGGGATGTTGTTTGCGCGCTGAATCCCCAGGGATGTTGTTTCCGCGCTGAAGGCGTGGGCTAATTTAGCCTGGGGCGAAGCCCCAGGTAGGTAGGGGCACAGAAAGCGGGCTGAAGGCCCCCGTTAAGAAGTCAGTGAGGAATTAGTTATACATACCGATCTGTGTGACGCACTGCACTCGTAGGACCGCGTCGCGAGACCTCTGCAGATATTGCCCATCTTTCGCTTCTTGATATAAGCTGCGGAAAATAATCCTCCTGGGCCTTGTGCACCCCAGGTCCATGCAACTTGTCACTCCGGCTCGGCAACTAATTCCTGTTCTCACCAGCACGTTGAGGTCGCTTTTTGACGAAGCCAAAGGAATCTCACGCCGGCTACCTGGCTTTAACCCTGCACGCGCATCTGCCTTACGTCGTCCACCACGGTACCTGGCCGCACGGCATCGAGTGGCTCTACGAAGCAGCCGCAGAAACCTACCTGCCGCTGCTCCGCGTCCTTGCCAATCTCCAGCGCGACGGCGTCCCCGCCAACTTCAACATCAACCTCTCGCCCATCTTGCTCGAGCAACTCAGCCATCCTTACTTCATCGCCGAGTTCCCCAACTACCTCACCCGCAAAATCATCGCCGCCCGCGAAGACGAGGCCTTCTTCCTACAGTCCGGCGACCTCCATCTCACCGAGACGGCGCGCTTCTGGGGCCGCTTTTTCACCACGGCACTCGACGACTTCAACGCCCTTGGCGGCGACATCATCAAAGGCTTTCGCCACTTCGCCGATGCAGGCCTGGTCGAGATCATTACCTGCGCCGCCACCCATGGCTATCTGCCTCTGCTCGGCACCGACGAGAGCGTCCGCGCCCAGGTCCGTACCGCCGTCGCTACCCACATCCGCCACTTCGGCTCCCCGCCGCGCGGCATCTGGGTGCCCGAGTGCGGCTACCGCCCCGCAGGCTTCTGGATCTACCCTGTCGCGCCCGCCGGCTCCGAATCGCATCCCGGCTTCGAACGCATCGGCATCGAGCAGGTCCTCTCCGAATCCAGTCTCGACTACTTCTTCGTCGACACCCACCTCGTTGAGCAATCCCACCGCTTCGCCTCGCCCTATGGCCCTCCGCAAAGCCGCCTGCCGCGAGAGCCCCAACTAGAGCAGGCCACCCACGGACCTCAGCGATCCCTCTACCAGCCCTACTACGTCGACGGCCCGTACGACGAGCGCTTCGCCACTACCATCTTCCCGCGCGATCCCTCCACCGGCCTCCAGGTCTGGTCCGGAGACACCGGATACCCCGGTGACGCCAACTACCTCGACTTCCACAAGAAGCGCTTCCCCGGCGGCCATCGCTACTGGCAGGTCACCGGCAGCCACATCGACATGGCCGATAAGCACGTCTACTACCCGCAACAGGCGGCTGAGCGCGTCCGCGAGCACGCCAACCACTTCGTCTCACTCGTCTATTCCTCGCTGGAATCCAGCCTCAACAATTCCATCCCGCCCGTTCTCTGCGCCCCCTTCGACGCCGAACTCTTCGGCCACTGGTGGTTCGAAGGCCCCATGTGGCTCGAAGCCGTCTGCCGCATCCTCCACGAGCAGCCCACCGGCATCGCCACCATCACCTGCACCGAGTACCTCGAGCGCCATCCCCGCGCTGGTTTCATCGCCATGCCCGAGGGCTCGTGGGGATCGGAGGGCAATCACCAGGTCTGGATGAATCCCGACACTGTATGGACTTACACCCACATCTACGCTGCTGAGCTCTTCACCCGCGAAGTCTGCTCCTCCTGCAAATGGCGCGGCTCTCCACTCGCCACCCGTATCGTTCAGCAGCTCTGCCGCGAACTCCTCCTGCTTGAGTCTTCCGACTGGCAGTTCCTCATCACCACCGGCGCAGCCCGCGACTATGCCGAATCGCGCTTCCTCACCCACAACGATCAGTTCCTCGAACTCAAGTCCATCTGGCAGGCCTTCGACCACGACGGCACGCTCAACCAGCACATGACTACCCGCCTCAACGAGATCGAGCAGCGCGACAACATCTTCCCCGGCATCGACCCCGCCTTCTGGGCCGAAGGCGCCAGCGACACCCGCCCCGAACCGGCGGTTCCGTAAAGCCTCGTCACCTGAGCGGAGGCTGGCGCGTTGCACCCACTCCGATTCACCGTCCTAGTTGGCGGACGGCTTCTCCAGGTGTTCGATCACCACCACATCCACAGGCGCTTTCTGCTGCGTCAGCTTCAGTCCCAACTGCTGCTCCATTGCGTCGTACAAATCCGGTGCCGGCTCTACGCCGTCTTCTACCGTTGCCTTCAACCCACGCCCGTTGAACATCGAAAGGTCCGGCGTAAAGGTGACATGCATGTCGTACCGTCCCGAAATGTCAGTCTGATTCACCACGGGCCGGTCCAGCACCAGCATCTGCATAAACCCGGTAAGGTCCTTCATCGTCGCATTCATCACGTTCAACGTGAACCCGCCTTTGCCAGGACTCATCGACAGCCCCGGCAGAATGCCCTGGATCTGCGAGGCCGTCAACTTCTGTCCACCCTTCCCGGCCGTCAAAACGTACGCCGGCATCTCGCGCTTGTCACTGTGCAACTTCATCGCGAAACGCTCCGTCAGCATCTTCTTTACCATGCCACGCATTTGCATCATGCTCGGTTGACCGGGCGCATCCGGGATCGCCGCAACGTCGTACCGGTCCTTCGAGATCCAGTCTGGGCCGCCCTCGATCTGCTTCACCTGCACGTCATATGCAAAAGCTATCAGGTCCTGCAGCGAGCCATTCTTCACGACAAAATCCCGCTTGACCATTGTCAATTGCTGCAGGTTCGGACCTCCGGTGATATTCGGCTTGATGGTCGCCACGTCAAAAGAGGGGTCCGCATCCTCAGCCATTGGCTTCTCCGGCTTCGGAGCCTCGGGAATTCCCCACGCCGTCTCGGGCGTCGCCTTCACCAGGTCCAGAGGAAATGGCTGCGTCCCCTGCGTCCAGGTCCCTGACATCATCTTCCCGTCTGCACTTAGTTTCCCATCGTACTTGCCGGGAATCATATCAATCGCGATCTTCACGCTGGCGCCATCTCTCGTCACCGACGTCCCCGCAATCGGCTGAGGAGTCTGATCGATGCTGTACATCGTCACGCTCAACCCATCTTTATCGCCCTTGTAGAGATGCATGATGATTCGCAGACCCTTGCCGACCTTCAAGGTGCCTTGCCAATCGCCCGTGATGTCTTGCGCACGCGCGGCCGTTGTTCCAAACATCAGCACAATAGCCGCGACCAGCATCATCAACTTCTTCATCTTAAGTCTCCATACATCACTTGCCATCCTAATTCGCCGTCGGCTTCTCCACATGATCCACCACCATCACGTCCACCTTCGCCTTCGTAGAATCGATCTTCAGCCCAATCTGCTCCTGAACAGCTGTAAACAGGTTTGGCGGCGCGTCCGGCGCATCGTTCGGGTGCATGTGCCCGTCAAACTGAGATTCGTCTGGAGCCCACTTTAGAGTGAAGTCATACCGCCCCTTCAACCCCGTCTGGTCCACCACCGGCTTGTCCAGCACAACCTCCTGCAGCAGTCCCGCAAAGTTCTCCATAGTCGCGTTGTTGGCCGGCAGCATAATTCCCCCCGGAGTCCCTCGGAAGAACATTCCCGGCAGTGTCCCGCCGCCCGTATTCTCCGCCATGTTCTTAGGACCATCCTTCGCCACGGTCACGGCGAACACCGCAAGTTCCCGCTGATCCGTGTGGAACTTCATCTTGAATCGCTCTGCAATCAGCTTCTGCAGCATCCCCTTCCACTGCTTGTCGTTCGGCTGCCCCTCCGCGTCCGGCACCGCGGCGATGTCGTACTTATCCTGCTCCATCCAGTCCGGTCCATTCAATATCTGCTTCCCATGCACTCCGTAAGCAAACTTGATCAGCCCCGAAAGCGAGATGTTATGCGTGGTGAAGTTCCGCCCGTTCACCCGAAACCAGTCGCCCTGCACGCTCGGGTCGCTCGGCTTGATCGTCGCCACCTCAAACGACGGAGTCGCATCTGCAGCCATCGGCTTAATCGGCTTCGGAGGCGCAGGAATATCCCACGCCGTCTCCTTGTTCGCCCTCACTAAGACTAGCGGCAGCGGCTGCCCCTGGTTCCACGTCCCGCTGATGGTATTGCCATCCGCGCTCAGCGTGCCCTGGAAACTCCCGCCCACTCCAGGCACGGCAAATTTCAAGTCCTTGCCGTCCAGTGTCACACCGGCAGCGTTCATCGCTCCCGCACCCTGGTCGATGCTGTAACCGACAGCCTTCAACTTTCCATCGTCCTTCGTAATCTTGAAAACGATGCGCAGGTCCTTGCCCGCGTGCAGCGTCCCCTGCCAATCGCCCGTAACATCCTGCGCCCGCGCCGCTCCCACAAACAGTAAAGCAGCCGCAGCAATCAATCCCATCAGCTTCTTCATAGCATCACTCCTCCAGCCGTCGCGACAATTCAGCGAGTTCGCCAACCGCTTCTCCACATGATCGACCACGATAACATCCACCGGCGCCGCTTCGCCGCAAAGTAAAGGGCCCCGGATGCCAATTGACATCCGGGGCCTGACCAACTGAAAAGGAATTCTACCAACTCAATGGAATGCTTACGCCTTTGTCTTGCCTTCTACCTGCATCGGCTGTGCGCTCGCCTGACCGGAACCGATCTCCACCCTAACCTGCTTCGGCTTCGCTGCCTCCTTCTTCGCCAGCGAGATCGACAGCACACCCTGCTCATAATTTGCCGTCACCGCACCCGTGTCCACGGTCTGCGGCAGCGTAAAGCTCCGCGTAAAGCTGCCGTAACGGCGCTCAATCCGATGGAAGTTCTCTTCCTTCTGATTCTGTTCGAACTTGCGTTCGCCCTTCACCGTCAGCGTCTGGTTCTCCACCCGAACATCCAGATCTTCCTGCTTGATCCCGGGAACCTCCAGCGTCAACACCAATTTGTGTTCATCCTCATACACGTCCACTGGCGGAATGAAGCTTCCCATCGCCAGCGATTCCTGCTCGCCGTCAGGCCGTGCAAAGTCCGTGAAGATCGAGTTCAGCCGGTTCTGAAGCACTGCCACGTCCGCTAGCGGCGAACGGAACGGAACAAATCGAGTCAAGGTGGTCATCTCAATGTCTCCTCAGAAAATTCAAAATGTTGGAGCAACATTTCCTGTTGCTCAACCATTTTTTAATCGATAATGGCAGCCCATGTCAAGCATATTATTTGATAGTGTCATACTCATATTTAACCCTGGGCCAGGGCCCCGTCGCAGAACCGCCGCCGCAGCCCTCCAAACTCCGGAGAGCAGCGACGGCGATCACAACTCATACCATTACCATTGCTTACGTCTTACTGCCCACCCTTCGTCCCGTTGATAAACGCCGCCACGTCCGCATGAAACTGCTTCAACACACCCTCGTTCACATAAACCATGTGTCCGCTCGGATAGTAGTGATAGCTGATATTTGCCTGCAGCTTATCCGGGATCGGCAGATGGTGCATTTCGTACATCCCCTCGAAGAATGGCGTCGCCAAATCAAAGTATCCGCCCGCCAGCATCACCTTCATCTTCGGGTTTGACTTCATTGTGTACGCCAGGTCCGCCGTCACGTTGGTCGATCCGCCAAACAACTGCTCCACCGGAGGCCCGCCCGGCATAGAGTGCCGGAAGTCCCAACTGAATCCCTGCAAGCTATACGCACCAGGAAGATACGTCTCCTGCGCGCCGTATTTCAGGTCCTTCCGCAGATACGTGTTAATCGCCGCCGTATATGCCGACGAGATCGCGTCGCTCTGTGGATCGTGCTCCGCCTCCTCGCTCAGCGGATCGAAGTCCGGTGCCTTGTACCGCGAGTCCAGCCGCCCGCTCGTCGTGCCTTCGTCCATCTGCAGATCCTTGGCAAACATCGCGCCAGTAACCCGCAAATTCGCCCTCATCAGTAGATCGACAGGAAGCCCGGTGTATCCATGCAGCTTCTCCGCAATCGCCTGCTTGCGTGCCGCCGGAAGATCGCTTCCCTGCAGCAGCGCGGCCATGTAGTCGCCCATCGCGAACTGTTCCACCTCGGTCAGGAAGGGCTCCAGCGCCGCCGGCTGCGTCGGCAGTTTCTTATGATAAAAAGCGGTCGCCGCGAACGTCGGCAGCCCCAGCGCGTAAGCCTGATCATCGCCCGGACTCAGCTTTGGCCCGTCGATGCTGTTCGTAAAGTTCAGAATCTGCGACAGCAAAATGACCCCATTCAGGTCCACGTTCTGCAGAGTCGCACTCAGCACCGCAGACCGCGGCGTTCCATAACTCTCCCCAAACAAATACTTCGGCGAGTTCCATCGGTTGTACTTCGTCAGAAACCGCCGGATAAACCGGTCGAACGCATGCGCGTCCTGGTCCACGCCCCAGAACGACTTCTCTTTATCCTTACCGAAAATCCGGCTGAACCCCGTGCCCGGCGCATCGATAAACACTACGTCGCTCACGTCCAGCAGGCTGTAGTCGTTATTGCCAAACTTGTAAGGCGCGCCTTCCTGGTGTTCCGCGTCCGGAATCATCACCCGCTTCGGCCCAAACGATCCCATGTGCAGCCACATCGAAGCCGACCCCGGCCCGCCGTTGTACAGAAACGTCACCGGCCTCTGCTCCGCTACGGCATCCTTCTTGAAGTACGCCACGTAGAACATCCGCGCCGTCGCCTGCGCCTCTTCCGGCTTGTCCTTATCCAGCGGCTTCACGCCCGCATCCGACAAAGGATTGCCCGCGAAGTCCAGCGTTATATCCTGCGCGTCTGTCGACCCGACCGTCAGCGTCCCCGCAACCGCCTTGTACGCGATCACCTGTCCGCCAACCGTCACCGACCCCTCCGTGTTCGAGTCAGCTACTGGAACCACCGCCGGAGTCTCCGGCTTCCCTTCCACCACCACCTTCTCGTCCTTCTTCGCGGCTGCAGCGACTGCGGCAGCCTTGTCCTGCGCCGCCTTATCCTGCGCCATTCCTGCTTGCGCAAGCACCAGCACCAGACCCGCCGCCACCCACAGCCTTCCAGCATGCTCAAACTTCATCCGTCGTCCTCCAAACACAAAGTTTATAAAGTGAGAATCGTAGTATACCCACGTAACTCCCGTCACAGTGCCCGCCGCACCAATCTAACTTCACACTCTGAAACGCCACTCCTCCCTGTCATTCTGAGCGGAGCGAAGAATCCCCGTATTTCGTTCGGTCCGCCTCAAAACCCGAACCTTGGTACCATAAATGAACATGCCATCACCCGAAAGCTACCAACTCCTGCTCGCCGCGGCAGCAGCCTGCGAAGACAAAAAAGCTGAAGACATCCGCATCCTCGCACTTGATCCCGCAGAGAGCGGCCTCACCGACTACTTCCTCATCTGCAACGGAACCAACGAGCGTCAGAACGTCGCCATCACCGACGAAATCGAGATCCGCCTCAAGCGCGACTTCGGCACCTTCCCCAACTCCGTAGAGGGTCGCCGCCAGGCCGAGTGGATTCTCATGGATTACGTCGACTTCATCGTCCACGTCTTCTCTCCCGAGAAGCGCGCTTTCTACGGCCTCGAGCGCCTGCGCAAATCCGCCACTACCATCTCCGTCGCCGACCTCAACGCCGAACTCAAAGCCGCCGTCGCCGCCACCCGCGCCAAAGCCGCCCCGAAGAAGGTCGCCACCAAAGCCCCCGCCAAAAAAGCCGCAAAGAAAACCCCCGCCAAGCCCGTCGCTACGAAGGCCGCAGCAAAGAAATCCGTAGCAAAAAAAGCCCCCGCCGCAAAGAAATCCACCAAAACAAAGAAATAAAGCCGAGTAGCCCATCCTTTCCGGCTCTATCGGAAAGGGTTGGTTATCGCGCCCGCGCGACCGCATTCGCCTCTAGGTAACCCAAGGCTTCAGCCTTGGGCCTCGCGCCACCAAATCGAGAAAGGGGCTTTAGCCCCTGGGGTATTCGCTTCCGACGCCAAGAAAAGAGGCCGCATCCTGCGCGGCCTCTTCCCTCCCATCTCCAACCAGCCCTAAAACTCGTATCGCAAGCTCAGCTGCGTCACTCGCGACCCGGTCGACTGCCCGTTATTCGTCGCCTGTGCCAACCCAAATTGCGACGGATTATTGATATCGCTCACCGGATTCGCAAAGTTCGGATGGTTTAGAGCATTGAAGAACGCAACCTGCCCAATCAACCGCTGCCCTTCAAACAGCGACACCCGCTTCGACACCGCGACATCGACATTCGCGTAGCCCGGCCCTGAGAATGCGTTCCTGCTCATCGGAGGATCGCACCACAGTCCAAAGTTTACCGTCGACGGGCATGCATACGGCGCAAACTGTTTCACGTTCAGATAGCCCTTGCCCGTAGGCCGCGCGTTCCCCTGGATCGCGCTCGAATACGATCCCGTCCCGGTATACACCGCCCGGTCGAAACCCGGCCGGCCATCCTTGTTCGGGTTATAGGTCGATGCGCTATCGATGATCGAGAACGGCTGTCCGCTCTGCAATGACACGATCGGCGAAATTCCCCACCCACCCAGTAGCAGACTCTTCTTCCGCCACTGCGACTCGTAGTTCACCGTCAACGTCGCTATATGTCGCACGTCAAAGTCCGCCGGACCGTAGTCATACCGCGCATTCGTCGGGTCGGTAATACCCGTCTGCCCGGTCTTCGACACAAACATATCGCTGGTCACATCCATGGCCTTGCTGTACGTGTAGTTCGCCAGGAACATCAGCCCATGCGAGTAGCCCTTGCGCACGCTCACCTGCAACCCGCTGTAGTTTGAGCTATACCCATTGCTGCGGTAGTTGTCCGAGTTGAACAGCGGATTAGGCCGTGCATTGGTGATGGTCGTATATCCAGCAGCCTTGCACGCCGCTGTCAGCTTCGGACACGCCGTCCGACCATCAAACGTGTTCGCGTCCGTTCCGCCGATTAACTTGCGTCCAAACGTGCCCACGTAGTTCACCTCCGCCACGTAGCCTCGCGCGATCTCCTTCTGCACACCCAGGTTCACCTGCTCGTAATATGCCGTCACCAGCCTCTGGTCCACGTGTCTCGGAGTCGGCTTGCCGCCATAATTCTTAAACAAATTGTTCGCGATGAACGGAATCGCAATCAGCGAAGGCCCCTGGTCCAGCGCGCCCGCCGGTACCCCATTGATGTTTGCACCAATCGAGTTGTCCGAGTAGCGCGGCGAGTTGAACCGGATATTCTCGTACGCATTGTTATAAAGCCGGTCGAAGCCGATCCCGAACCCTCCGTGGATCGCCATCTTCCCGTTACCCATCGGGTCATACGAGAAACCGACCCGCGGCCCAAAATTGTTCAGGTCCTTATTCCAAAGCGTGCTCTGCGTTGCATTCGGAACGGTCTGGAACGTCGCTCCCTGCATCGCTCCGGTAAACGTCGTGTTCGGCAGGAACGGATTGCCATTCGGAGTCGGCGCAGTAAACTGCCCGAAGAACACGTTCGAGTCGTATCCCGCCTGGAAGTTATGCGGCGGCCCAAAATACTCCCAGCGCAGCCCTGCATTCAGCACCAGCCTGCTCGTCACTCTGAAGTCGTCCTGCACATAAGCCGCAAACTCATTCGCGCGGAATCCGCGATAGGGATTCGGCGCCAGGTTCGTCGTCGTGTCGACCGCCGCGCTCGCCAGGAACAACGACCCATACGTCGGCGCGCCAAATACCACTTGGTCCGCCTGATCGTCGAACGTCTCATCCGTCACCAGCGACTCCACATCGTACGGCTCAAGAGTCCCGTTAAAGTCCTGGTAGGAGCTCGAGCCATTGCGCGTCCGAATATAGCGGAAGCCTGCTTTCAACGAGTGCTTGCCCACCTGTTTGATCAGCGAGTCCTCATACAGAAACTCATTCTCCGTAAACAATTGCGGATACACCGAGCTCGCTCCAAACCCTGCCGACAGCGGATCCCCCGCCGTAAACATCATCGGAACTCCCTGCGTTCCCGGCGAAGCGAAGTTCGACACGTGCCGCGTATACCCCAGCCGAAACACATTCTGCAGGCTCGGCGAGAAGGTATGCGTCCAGTTCCCCGTAAACAACTGCGCGCCCGAAACCTTGTTCTCATCCGGCCCAAAAGTCGCTCCACCCGCCCCAAACGCAACCGACGTATTCGCAAAATCCAGCAGGTACGAGAAGCCCAGATGGTCCTTGTCCGTAAGCTTGTGGTCGATCTTCATCGACGCCCGGTTCTGGTCCGTAGGCCGGCTCTGCGTCTTGCCTACCACCGCATACACCGGCACCGGATACGTCACCGCCCCGCCCGTATACAGTCCCTGCGCTGCCGTCGTCGCCTGCTGCGTCCCCAGTGGAAACGCACCCGGTTCCGCTGCCAGCAGGCGCTTGAACACCGGCCCCAGCGTATGCGCATGGTTGAACGCGCCCGGGCATGTCACGCCGTTGTACTGCATGCAAAGTCCGTTTGCGTTCGTTTCCTGGAACGTCTCAAACGCGCCCGAGTTCACAAAATCCAAAAATGCCTGCGTCGTAACTGTTCCTTGCACAGGCCCGCCAGTCCGCAGGTGATGAACCTCCACCGACGCGAAAAAGAAAGTCTTGTCCCGGTAAATCGGCCCACCCAGCGACCCGCCAAACTGGTTGCGGATCAGTTGATCGTGCAGCCCATTGAAATTCGAAAACCAATTCTCCGCAGCCAGCGCCTGCACCCGGTTGTACTCAAACAGCGATCCGTGGAAGCGGTTGGATCCGCTCTTCAGTACGGTGTCCGTCGCAAAGCCGCCTGCGCGCCCATACTCTGCCGAAGGATTATGCGTAATCACGCGATATTCCTGGATTGCATCCGGCGAAATGCTCGCCACCGCTCCCGCCGTCCCAGCCGTCAACGCCGCGCCGCCCTGAGCCTGGTCGTTGTTGTCCATCCCTTCCATCAGAAAGTTGCCCGCGCCCGACCGCGTCCCATTCATCGCCGCGCCCCGACCCGTTCCACCACTCCCCGCAGCTCCCGCTACCAGGTAGATAAACGTATTCTGCGTCCTTACCTCCAGCGGCGAAGAGTGAAACACAGTGTTGTCCACCAGTTGCGAAATGGCCGACGTCTCTGTCTGCACCTGCTCCACATTCGCGGCCGTCACCTGCACCGTCACGCCTTCCGCACCCGCGGCCAGCGTCACATTCTGACTCACCACTACGCCCACCGACGTGCTCAGCCCTGTCACCTTTGCATTCGCAAATCCCGCGGCCGACACCGTGATCGAATAGCCCCCACCCACCGGCAGCCCGGTAAACGAGTAGTTTCCCGCTTCATTCGTCTTCGTCACCCGGCTCTCGCCATTCGCCCCGCTCAACGACACCGTTGCGCGCTGGATCACTGCCTGAGTCCCATCGGTAACCACGCCCGACAGCCCGCCAAAACCCGCCTGCGCAATCGCCGGCATAACCGGTAATACCATCAGCAGCGCAACGCTAAGAAATCGCTTCATACAATTCTCCTTGTTCACCCATAAGACCCTCCACCGGCGACCGCGTGAATTGCACAAAAGTCATAGATACCTTTGGGGGATACATACCGGCCACCGTCTACAACTTTTGCGTCACCCCCGGGTGCGTTCGACCCAGCCCCTCCCACCCTTTCACTCGCCCTTTGATACCCTCAACCCGTGAAGCTCGTCCTCGCCGCCATCAACCCAGCCCGCTCCCGCGCCAAATCCGACGCCGCCGCTACCCTCGCGGCCGACTACCTCACCCGCGCCGCCCGCTACATCCCCTGCGAACCCCAGCACCACGCCTCCGAGGCCGACCTGCTCGCCGCACTCGACAAGCAATCCGCCCGCACCGCCCCCGTTCTCATCCTGCTCGACAGCGGAGGCCAGCAGTTCTCCAGCGAAGAGTTCGCCGCTTACCTCGGCCGCCTCCGCGACTCCGGAACCCAAACCCTCATCCTCGCCATCGGCCCCGCCAACGGCTGGACCGACGCCGCCCGCACCCGCGCCACCGTCGTCTTCTCCCTGGGCCGAGTCACCCTGCCTCACGAACTCGCCCGGGCCGTCCTCGCCGAGCAGATTTACCGCGCCCTCACCATCCTCGCCAACCACCCTTACCACTCCGGCCACTAACCGATCACCCCGACCCCGCCGGCCACTAACCGCGCTCTCAGTCCGCCACCCCCACCGTTTGTCATTCTGAGCGCAGCGAAGAACCCCCGCATTTCGCTTTTGCTTTTGCCTTTGTCTTTGCCTTTGCCTTTGCCTCTGCCTTTGCCTTTGCCTTTGCGTTGGCCGTTGGCCGTTGCCTCATTGTTTGTCATTCCCGAAGGGAAACTGCTTTTGTTCGACACGGTCGCATCACGTGTCCCCCAACACCGCCCTAACAATCGCAAACCCGTTAAACTAACCCCATGTCCGAAACCACCAACGCAACTGCCCCCGACTCCCGCCGCGGCCTCATCCTCATCAACACCGGCCCTGGCAAGGGCAAAACCACAGCCGCCCTCGGCACAGCCTTCCGAGCCGCTGGCAACGGCATGCGCGTCCTCTTCCTCCAGTTCCTCAAAGGCTCCTGGCATTACGGCGAACTAGACGCCGCCGAAGCCCTCAACCGGGCTCTCGCCACAAATCCGGGTGCCCCATCCTTGCCGGTCTCGTCGGTAAGGGTGGGTGAAGCACCCCCGAGTCCCGAGGCCACGCCTCAAAACTTCATCATCAAGCAGCTCGGCCGCGGCTTCGTCAAAGTAGGCGGAGCCGAAACCGACCCCGAAGACATTCGACTCGTCGAAGCCGCGTGGGCCGAATCCGCAGCCGCCATCCTCTCCGGCGAATGGGATCTGGTTGTCCTCGACGAGATCAACTACGCCATCGGGTACAAGATGCTTGACCCTGAAGCGGTCGCCGAAGTCCTCCGCCGCAAGCCCGAGATGACCCACGTCATCCTCACCGGCCGCAACGCCCACCCCATCCTCGTAGAACTAGCCGATACCGTAACCGAGATGCGCGAAGTCAAACACGCCTACCAAAAGGGCATCCTGGCCCAGCGCGGCATCGAGTTCTAAGCCGCGCGCCGCCGTACCCAGTCTCGCTTGACGGCGCCGACGCGACAGCGTACTTTCGTCTTCTTCCCCGGGCCGCGTTTTTCGCAGCTAAACAATCAAACAACGTCCGCCGGCCCAAACCCGGCGGCAGGAGAACGTCATGCGCATGATCATGTACGTCAGTATGCCGGTCGAGGTCTTTAACGACGCGGTCCGTGACGGTTCCGCAGGCAACAAGATCCAGAAGATCCTCGCCGCCCAGAAGCCCGAGGCCGTCTACTTCACCGACCTCGGCGGACAGCGCACTGGAGTAATGGTCGTCGATCTCGCCAAAGCCTCGGACATCCCAGCCCTCGCCGAACCGTGGTTCCTGGCCTTCAACGCCGAGGTCGAGATCCACCCCGCAATGTCCCCAGAGGACCTTGGCATGGCCGACTTAGAGCACCTGGGCAAAACCTGGGGATAGGCCACGCCTCTAGCCTTCCCTCGCCAGCCCACTCTGTCGTTACCTTTTTGCGCTCGTCATCTTGTCGTCGCCATCCCGTCCCCGCCGCAAACCCCGATTTCGCTTGCCACCCATGCGCGCCTCTGCCATCGGTGAAAACCCATCGTTCCTTATATTTACGAAAACAGGGGGTATACCCCTCAATACCCCATCCCCGCCCCCGCCTCCTCCCATGCGACACTAGACTCAAAGTCACAGAGCAATGCCCGACCTCGCCTCTCTGCTTCACCGCACCTTCGGCCACTCGTCCTTCCGCGCCAACCAGGAAGCCGTCTGCCGCGCCGCCACCGACGGCCGCGACGTCCTCCTTGTTATGCCCACCGGAGCCGGCAAATCCCTCTGCTATCAACTCCCCGCCATCGCCCGCGGAGGAACGGCGCTGGTCGTCAGCCCGCTGATTGCGCTGATGGACGACCAGGCTGCCAAGCTCTCCGCCAATGGCCTCCGCGTCGCGCGCATCCATTCCGGCCTCTCGCGCGAAGACTCCCGCCAGGCGTGTCAGAACTACCTCGCCGGGACGCTTGACTTCCTCTTCATCGCGCCGGAACGCCTCCGCGTCCCCGGCTTTCCCGAGATGCTCGCACGCCGCAAGCTCGCGCTCATCGCCATCGACGAAGCCCACTGCATCAGCGCCTGGGGCCACGACTTCCGCCCCGACTACAGGACGTTGGGGGAACATCTTCCGGCGCTCCGGCCAGCGCCCATCATCGCCCTCACGGCCACTGCAACGCCCACCGTGCAGCAGGACATCGTCGCCCAGCTTCATCTGCAGAATCCCGCGCTCTTCATCCATGGATTCCGTCGCTCCAACCTCGCCATCGAGGTGGTCGAAATGTCCAAGCCGCGCCGCCACGAGTTCACCACTCAACTCCTCAGCAACCCGGCAAACCGCCCCGCAATCGTCTACGCGCCCTCGCGCAAGGCCGCCGAAGAACTCGCCGCCGAACTCAATCGAGCAATCAAGCTGAGTGGGTCTGAACTCAATCGGCCAATCAAGCCGTGTGCCCCATTCATCGAGTCTTCTGCGATGAGTGGGTCTGAACTCACTCGAGCAATCAAGCCTTGTGCCCCATTCATCGAGTCTTCTGCGATGAGTGGGTCCGAACTCAATCGAGCAATCAAGCCGTGTGCCACAATCGCCGCCGCCTATCACGCAGGCCTCGAGCCCAGCGTCCGCGAGCGCGTCCAGCAAGCCTTTCAATCCGGCAAACTGGAAGTCGTCGTCGCGACGATTGCCTTCGGAATGGGCATCGACAAAGCGGATGTCCGCACCGTCGTCCACACCGCGCTGCCCGCCTCGGTCGAAGCCTTCTACCAGGAGATCGGACGCGCCGGACGCGACGGCCTGCCTTCGCGCACGGTGTTGCTGCACAGCTACGCCGACCGCAAGATGCACGAGTTCTTCCTCGACCGCGACTACCCGCCTGCAACCGATCTCGCCCGCGTCGCGCAGGTTCTTACCGACGAATACCTGATGCCCGAACCGCTGGCCCAGCGCCTCAAGATGGATTTCGACACCTTCTCGAAGTCCATCGAGAAACTCATCGGCCAGGGAGCTGCAACCATCGACCCCGCCGGCAACGTCCGAGCCACACCGCGCTCCTCGACGCCCGATTCCTGGCGCTCCGGCTACGATGCCCAGATCGCCTTCCGCCGCTCGCAGATCGACCGCATGTCCGCCTACGCCGAGACGCAGCAGTGCCGCATGACAGCCGTCATCCGCCACTTCGGCGACACCGCCGACGCACACCGTCCCTGCGGCCTGTGCGACTTCTGCTCGCCGTCAACCACCTCTGCACAAACCTTCGCGCCGCCCACCACAGACCAGGCCCGCGACCTCCGCGCCATCCTCCGCGTGCTCGAATCCCGCTCCACTTCCACCGGCAAACTTCACACCGAATTAGGAAACGGCACAGACCGACACACCTTCGACGTCCTGCTCGACGCCCTCGCCCGCGCCGGCCTCATCACCCTCACCACCGACACCTTCACCAGCAAAGACGACGGCCGAGTGATCCCGTACAAGAAGGCCGCGCTAACCCACGAAGGCCGCAGCGAAGACGCCTCTGAACTCGCCGACGTCCTCTTACCCGCGGAATTCGAATCCGACGGCCCTGCCTCGCGATCCTCCCGCAAGAGCAAGCGCGCAATCAAGTCGACATCACGCAAGTCTTCACCCGATGCCTCCGCAAACCTCACACCCGTTCAGAAGCAACTCGAAGAAGCCCTGCGCGCCTGGCGCAAATCCGAAGCCGCCAAAACAGGCAAACCGGCATTCATTGTGCTGAGCGACGCGGTGCTCCGCAACATCGCAACGGCCGAGCCACAATCGATCCCCGAACTCCTCACGGTCCCTGGGATCGGCCCCAACAAAGCCGATCAATTCGGCGCCACCATCATCGCACTGTGTCGCAATCCTTCCGCCGAGTTGGCAAAGCAATCCGAGAAATTACCTCGGTCTTCCACGCAGCCTGCATCATCCCGGCCAAAGCTCAATGATGCAGAGAAGTCTGCGCAGTTGTTTCGCAGCCCCGCCAAAGCAGAGAGCGAACCCGCAACATTCCATCGCACCCGTCCCGTCGAGTCCGATCCCACCGCCGCGCTCACCACCGAGCAGCAACTCCTCGATTCGCAACTCCGCGTCTGGCGCAAAGCCGAGTCGGAACGCATGGGCCTGCCGCAGTCCTTCGTCCTGGGCTCCTCTACGCTGCGCAGCATCGTCCTCACGCGGCCAAGAAACCTCGAACAGCTTCA
>JALYIG010000260.1 GCA_030775885.1 Acidobacteriota bacterium
CTGCAGCAGATCCTCGCCTGCGACCGGCCAGTGGATCTGGTAGAGGTCGATCGCCTCCACTTGAAGACGGCGCAGGCTATCTTCGATCTCGCGGCGAATTTCCGTCAGCGTTCGCCTTATCTCACTCTTTTCATTCCAGACGATGCCGCATTTGGTAAAGATGAACGGCTTGACGGAGGACTCCTTCACCGCTCGTCCAACGATCTCTTCGGAGTGGCCCAGTCCATAAGCCGGAGCAGTATCGATCCAGTTGACTCCCAGGTCGATTGCCTTATGAATCGCGGCGATGGAGTCATTATCATCCTGCGGTCCCCACGACATCATGGTGTTGCCGCCACCAATTGCCCACGCGCCCAAACCGATCCTGGTAAGCCACATATCCGAAGTTCCAAGCTGACTGATCTTCATAAAGGAGCATCCTATCGCGATTCGTGCCGGCTGCTAATCCGGATCCGATCGCTGTTGCGTACCACTCTCATTCTATGCGGTTCCGTAGAGCAGGAATGTAACCGCAGGCACACGGCTTTCCGTTAGTTGAAATCCTCTCGAATCCATGGAGCAGCCTACGAGAGAACTTGGATTTACCGTAGCGGGCTCCCCGCCTCTAGTGGTCCAAGGTAAATTCACCATTCCGCATAATCTGTTCTTCGCCGCTGGCGTCGCCGAGCCAGATGCTGAAATTCAGGCCAACAACGTCGACGTGGGTTGCGGACTTCCACGGCGCACCGGTTTGCGCGCCATACGGATCGCCGAAAGCGATTTGAACACCCGGAAGCTTATCGTCCTGCACCATGTTGCCGACGATGCGGTCGACGCCAATGTTGGTACCGATGGCGATCTCCCCCACGCGATCGGAGTTCCCATCGGTGTGCGTCAAGCTCCAGAAGTCGCGCTCCAACTCCTTATTGGCGCACCGGACACGCGCAATGCGATTGCCCTCGATATCGATGGTGAGCGGGGTTTCGCGCAGGCTTCCATAGCGCCCGCACAGAAAGTCTCCAGCCACGCCGTCGACCACAAAGACGCCGTTGACTTCAGCGGGCGCGGTAAAACATTGCCCGGCGGGTAGATTGCTCCAGCGCCCCGGCGTGAGAATGCCGGATGTTTTGAACCAGCGATGTGCCGGCGTGAGTTGCGCGTGAATGTCCGTACCGGCCGGCGTAGTGGCCCGGATATAGCTCGCCGAGCGCACGCGCTCCAACAAGGCCTGCGACAGGCGGTCGATGTCGTTGAAGTCCACACGCAATCCCTGCGTCATGATCTCGCCCGTGATGTTGACCATGTGCGCGTGCCGCATGCGGCGGCGATTCACTACCTCAGTCATCTGCATGCGCGACTGAAGCTCGCCCGGCTCTACTGCCACGGCAAAAATCGAAGCGTGCGACGTTTCCATATCCTCCAGCACCGCCGCAGGCATGGCGACGAGCGGGCGCGGCGCAATCGCTTCCAGCACAAAGGCGTTCCACTCGCAGCCAGAAGCCTCCAATCCGGCAGCGATGGATGCTGCAACCTGCAGGCTGGCGTCGTCTGTGATCAGCGTAACTTTTTCATCGGGCTGGATGCGCAGGCACGTTGCAACCACGTTGCGCGCGCCCTCTGCAAATTCGGTAGGGAAGGGAACACGGCGCAGATCGAAGATTGCTTCTGGAGCTAATTGCAGCGACAGAGGCGGTGAAGTGGCTTCCGTCTCCGAGACAGCGGCAATCGCAGCGCCAGTTTTACGCTCCGGTCCAATGGGTTTTCGCTTAGCGGCTGTCTTCATGTCGTCATAGTACGACACGAAGCGCGACCGACGTGCGCAGGAATTTTTGCGAGCCAGTCACTAGCTGATAACACTGCTGTTGCGCGACAATCAATTCATGGTCAAGATTCAGCCGGCTGACGGTGCCGATCTCGATGCCGTTCGTACGCTGTTGCGCGAATATGCTGCGTATCTAAACGCGTCTGTAGGCGAAGAGCACATCTGCCTGGCGAGCTATGAGAAGGAACTGGCATCGCTGCCCGCGCCGTATCGACCGCCGGGCGGCGTCATCCTGTTGGCGACAGTGCAGGACCAGCCGGCCGGAGTAATTGCGCTGAAGCCGCTGTCACCGCGGCGTGCGACGTCTGCAGAAGAGCGCGCTTGCGAGATGAAGCGCCTGTGGGTGCGCCCGCAGTTCCACGGATTGCGATTGGGCAGGCTGCTTTCGGAGCGCTTGATCGAAGAAGCCCGCGCGCGTGGATATACCGCGATCTACCTGGACACGATGCCCGCAACGATGCAGGCCGCCAACCACATCTATGCGGAACTGGGGTTTGTGCGAGTAGAGCGCTACGGCGATAACTCTGTGCTTCGCGCGCAGCCGGGATCCCACGATAACTTGTCGCCGGATGTCGTCTTCTTCCGGCGTGAGATTTAAAGAAGAATTCGGGCCAACGAATTTGATCTTACCTTCACTATCTGTTCAGCCCTGCCGTGCGATAGTCTCGTAAATACCTGTATGGCTGAGACGCGGACAACGACGGTGAAATCGGAAAGCGCGAAGCCGGATCCAGCGATCAAGCCTGCCGTGAGCATGGCCGCAGCGGACTCCGCAGCCAAACCCGCTGCTAAGCCACCTGCACATAAGCCGGCAAAGAAGGCAACAAAGAAGCATGCCGCGCCCGCTGAGCCGCTTTTCTTCGGCCGCGACGAGTCGTGGATGCTCTTCAACAAGAGAGTGCTGGAAGAAGCTCAGGATCCGACCAATCCATTGCTGGAACGGGTTAAATTTCTCGCCATCACCGCCAGCAATCTGGATGAGTTCATCGAGATTCGGGTGGCCGGCCTGTTGCAGCATATTGAGGATGGCTTCAACGCGCCGCAGCGCGCCGACGAGGGGGGTACAACACCGCAGCAGCGGCTGGACCGGCTGGAGGTGGTGCTGCATGATTACGTCGATGCACAATATGCGTGCTGGAACGATAAGCTGCTACCCGCTTTGCGCGCAGAAAATATTCGCCTTTTGAAGTGGCGGGATCTGGACGAACGTCAGCGCGAATTCGCCCTCAACTTTTACGAGAACGAAGTCGACCCGTTGCTGACGCCGGTCACGATCGACCCATCGCATCCATTCCCGCGGGTGCTCAACAAGGCACTCTGCATCGCTCTTCTGCTGCGATCGAAGCGAGCCGGCAAGTCCGCGCCACGGTCTTCCGCCGTGCTCGGAGTGGTCACCGTTCCGCGCGCGCTTCCACGCCTTGTGCCGCTGCCCAGCGCGGAGGGCCGCTACGACTTCCTCATGCTGCACAAGTTGATCGAATCGCAGGTCGAACGCATGTTCCGCGGGTACGAACTGCTTGCTCGAGCGCCCTTCCGCGTGACCCGCAACAGCAACCTCTACCTGCAGGAGGAAGAGGCGCGCAGCGTGCTGGAGAGTGTGCGCGCCGAACTGCACAACCGGCGCAGGGGAGACGTGGTCCGCCTGGAAATCGAAAACAGCGCGGCTGAAGAGATCGTCGAGCGCCTGCGCGTCAACTTCGAACTCGATCCAATCCAGGTCTTCCGCACCAAGGGTCCGGTGAACCTGCTGCGGCTGATGAATTTATACAGCAGTATCGCGCGGCCGGAACTGAAGTTCCCGCCCTTCCATGGAACCAAGATTCATCTGTCGCCGAAGTCGCTAAATCTGTTCGACGAGTTGCGGACCAGGGACATCCTGCTCCACCATCCGTTCGACTCCTATGCGACGGTGGAACATTTCGTGGAGTCAGCGGTACAGGACGACGCCGTGGTCTCGATGGAGCAGACTCTCTATCGCACCAGCGAAGCCTCACCGCTGTTTACCGCTCTCACCGAGGCCGCGCAGACCAAGGAAGTAACGGTGGTCGTGGAGTTGATGGCGCGCTTCGACGAAGCCTCCAACATACGCTGGGCGCGCGAAATGGAGAACGCAGGCGTAGGCGTCTTCCACGGCATCCTGGGCCTCAAGACGCACTGCAAGCTGGCGCTGATGGTGCGCCGCGATCCTGACGGCGTGGTACGACGCTATGCGCATCTTGGCACGGGCAACTACAACTCGGTGACGGCTCGCTTCTACACCGACATCAGCCTGCTGACTGCGCGTCCAGAGATCACCTCCGCTGTGCAGAAAGTTTTCCGCTACCTGACAGCAAAGGCCGACTCGGAGGACTACTCTCCGCTGATGGTAGCCCCGCTGACGCTCGCCCCGGAGATTCTCAAGCTCATCGCCCGTGAAGCTGCTCACGCGAACGCGGGACGGCCCGCGGCCATCGTCGCAAAGATGAATGCGTTATTGGATCGAGCCACCATCGAGGCACTCTATGCGGCGTCCAGCGCGGGTGTCGAGATCGACTTGATCGTGCGCGGCATCTGCGCGTTACGGCCAGGCGTAAAGGGACTAAGCGAACGCATCCGCGTCCGCTCCATCGTTGGCCGATACCTGGAGCACAGCCGCATCTTCACCTTTGCCAACGGAGGCAAACAGGAAGTCTTCTGCGGCAGCGCGGACTGGATGCCGCGCAACCTGTTCGAACGCTGTGAGGTGATGTTCCCCGTTAACGATACAACGCTGGCTGCGCGTATCCACGACGAGATTCTCGCCAGCTACCTGAAGGATAATGTGAAAGCCCGCCTGCTCCAGCCGGACGGTACTTATGTGCGCGCGCCTAAAGAGGGCGCATCCTTCAGCGCGCAGGACTATCTGATGGAGATCGCGCTCGCCGAGCGCAAAGACCCGCAGTAACCCCCTAGCGCGTCAGAAGATCACGTAGCTTATGTTGGCAACGTGTTGCGTAACCGTACCGGTTGAACTGGTGTACGCGCCGATGACCGTCACTGCGTATGTGCCGGCATATGGGTTTGTGTTGGTGGTGGTCGTAGGAGGTGCTGACTGGCTGCTGCCTCCGCATCCGCTGGCCCCCCCGATCAGCCCAATGGCGAGCAGCACCAGCAGCAATCCTCCCAGCCTCCGACGGCGCGGCAGTACCAGCAGCAGCATCGATGCAATGGCAGCGCCCGATCCGGCGGCATACCACGGCGCCTTGCCAGCCTTGTGCTGCGCGAGCATCGTGCCTGAATCGATCTGGCCCGGTGCGATCGGCATATGCAGGTCCGCGGTAATGCCGGTCAGGGTCAATGACGTGGTCACCGCCGCCGAAGAGCTGATGGACACAGCGGCAGGGCTGAAGGTGAACGTGGGCTGGAAGCCTGACGTGCTGGTGGCCGTGGCAGAGAAGCTCACTGTCCCGGTGAAGTTGTTGGTTGGAGTTGCGGTGATGGTCACAGCCGGGATCGTGCCGCCCAGATTGACCGTCAGCGATCCGCTATTGCCGGAAACGCTTACGCCGGTGCCGCTCGGCGCAAGGCTGAAGTCGGGACAGGTCGAGCTGGTCACCGTCACCAGGACTGGTTTGGTGATAATCGATCCAGCCGAGTTCGTGCTCCCCCCGCCTGCAGTCAAGGCCGGTCCCCTCGATCCCTGATAGGTCGCGGCGCCTGAGTAGGACGCGGACATTACCTGCTGGCCCAGCGCGGTGCAGCTCGTAAGCCATGAGTAGGTAACGGTGCCACTTGCCGTGAGCGTTACAGGTGCGGCCAGCGCGACGTTGTTTGCCAGGAAGGTCACTGTGCCGGTCGGCGTGCCCGCCGTGCCAGTTACAGTTGCGGACAGGGTGACGGTCGTGCCCACAGCAGCCGCGGCCGTCGAAGCAGTGAGAGTAGTTACGGAGGTGTTGGGTCCAAGAGTTCCAATTCCGAGCGGCGTCACCAGCGCCCAGTCATTGGCAAGGTTCGTAACGTTTACGCTTCCCCAACCCGTGGCGAGATCGTAGCCGTTTACCGCGTTGTATCCCGCTGTCCCGCCAGTCCCGCAATTGGGCGTGCCGACGGAGCATGGCATTGCATTGCTGCCACTGGTCACGTCGTTGAAAACTACGGTAGAGTTAGTCGCCGTAGTCTGTCCAGCTTTGTAGTAGTTAGCATTGTTGCCCAGCGCATAGATGGTGAGGTTTGCGTTTCCAACCCGCGAGCCGATCTTCTGCTCCACCAACGCCAGCATCCCGCCGAAGATCTGCGAGTCAAAGGACGTGCCGCCCTCTGCGGTCAGAGTCGTGTTGCTCGCGGATACGCGGAAGCCATTGCCGCAGGAGACGCCGGTCGCGACATTGACGCAGATCAGAAGCGCGTCATGCCCGTCGGATCCATTGAGGGACAGGTCCGGAACGTCTCGCGCTGCATCCGCCGGAGTTCCAACCTGCCATGCCGGCTTGGTGAAAAACGCGCTGGCGCCGCCTCCGGTTCCGCCGAAAGCGCCGATGCTGGTATCGTTCCACGCCGCCTCGGGAATATATCCAGTCGCCGAGTAGTTCGCTGCCGGCACCACGGTACCGGCAGTAAATGTAGTATCCGTGCCCAGCCAGTAGGTGGTGGCGCCGGTAGTGGTGCCCTCGTTGAACATCGTGCCCCCCATGCTGGTCACATAGGGAGAGCTGCCGGGAAAATCTATCTGAAGCCCCTGAGTTGCCGAAGGACCTGCGTCGCAGTCCGTAGCGCCCTGGTCGGCCGTCACCGCAACGATCGTCTGTCCAAAGGAATTGGCTTTCTTGAACTCCGTATTCAGTGCAAGCATCTCCGTCGATCCCCAACCGGCTTCGCACAGGCCGTAGCTCGACGTAATAATCGGAGCAAGGTTGTTGTCGATCGCCCAATCAATCGCGTCCGGCATTACGAAATGTGCATTCACAAACAGAATGTTTGCGGCCGGCGCCATCGCTCCAGACCATTCAACATCCACCGAGGATTCGGTAAGATCGCCCTGGCTGGGGCCAGTCGTGCAGCTGGAGGTGGTGCAGGTCGGAGGCCCGGGATCGAATCCGGCCGCATGCACCGTTGTGGGCAGGTTGGTTGTACTAAGACCGGATGCTTTGCGAAAGGCCGCAACGTCAGCCGTGTTGATGTCCACCTGCCCTATGACGGCGACATCGCCGCAGGTTGCTCCCGCCGGAATGCTGTGACAGTTGCCTCCCGTCCCAACGCCCGCGCCGTTGATACCTGCCGTCAACAGCGGCTGCATGTTGTAGATCTTGTACAAATCGCCCGGCTCGGTATAGTGATTTCCCGACACCGATGACGTGAACGCTGGCTTCACCAGGTTGGCATGCACGCGCGCTGCCAGCCGGAAGTCATGCAGCCCCGTAACCGCAGTAACCACGCCAGAAAGTTGTCCCGGCACGGAGACGCTGGTGATGTTCGCGAAATGCGTTTCGCCATTCAGCGATACAGTGTGCAAGCTGGTCGCAAACGCCGCCTGCACCAGAGCGACGGTGCCGTTGAAGGTGACGTAATTCCTTCCGTTGGCGACGCCCGTAATGGTGAAGCCCTGGTTCGTGAGCCACGCAGTCACCTTGCCAAGGTCGTCGCTCGAAAGGCCGAACTGCTCGCCGTACTGCTCCGGAGTAAGCCACTGGTGATACCGCGGCGAAGCCTGATTCTGCTGGTCCGCCAGTAACTGGTCCAGTGCCGACTGCTGCGCCGCCGACATGTTGAAGTAGATCGCCAGGCGCTGCAACTGGGTGTCCCCCCGCATCGGCCCCATGTCATTTGCCAGCCGCGCCTTGGGATGAACCGAATCGGGAATTGCGACGTATCTGCCGATATTTGCGGCGGTAGCGATGCGGTCCTGAACCGGCGCAGCCGAAGCGCTCGAGGTGCATATTCCACTGAGCCCAAGGAAGATTGCGGAGGCGGCAAGAAGGCGGGGGAGAGACGGCTGAGCCATGAAGGATCCTGATTCCAAAGAATTTTGAGCTAGTTTCACAGCAAACCACAGCGCGTCCGGACTTGGGAGAGCCAATGCCTTCTAAAACACGGGCGATGATTCTCTCTGCTCGGCTTACAAGCTTAGACCATTAAGACTGAAAAAGGTTGCGGGCTTTTCTAGAGAGCGTACTTTCCCGCCCTGACCACGTGCGCAGCCGCCTCCCGCCGCAACTGGATCGTGTCCGCGGGATCGTGTTTGGCCAGCCGCCGCAGGATCGTCATCTGCGTCCGCAGCATGTCTCCCTGGGCCGCCGCGGCGATCACCTTGCGCGCCGCAAGCTCGATGCAGTCCATGGCTTTCGCCGTATACAGCCGCGCCAGGGTCACGGCAATTGCGGTCGATCCGGCCGCGACGCCGGCAGTCATCTTCTGCGCACGCAGGATAGCGCTCTCCATCGTGAATACTTCGGTGATCATATCCGCAAGCGCGGCCATCACCTCCTGCTGATCTACCAGCGTAGTGTTGTACCTCTGCGTAGCGGCGCCCGCGGCAAACAGCGTCATCTTCTTCGCATTTGCCAGCAGGTCGAACTCCTCTGCAAGCGCTCCCTCGCGATCCTGCTTCGCCACCGGCCCGGCCATTACCTCGTCCATCAGCGATTGGATCGCCGGCAGCAGCGCCAGATTCCCCTTCAACGCCGACTTGATCATCCAGCCGCTGATAATCAGCCGGTTGATCTCGTTGGTCCCCTCGAAGATCCGGTTGATGCGCGAGTCGCGGTAGTGCCGCTCCGCCGGATACTCCTCAACGTAGCCATAACCCCCAAAGATCTGCACCACGTGGTCGGCCACCTTGTCGTACAACTCCGACGCCCACACCTTCACAATGGAGCATTCCGCCGCGTAGTCTTCAATGCGCTTCAGAATTTCCGCCGTGTTGTTCTTGTCAACGCCCGCCAGCGCCGCGTCGATCATTCCAATGGTTCGATAGCACAGCGCCTCGCCCGCGAAGATGCCCGCCGCGCAATCCGCCAGCTTCTCCTGAATCAGGCCAAACTCTGCGATCGGTTTGCCGAAAGCTTTGCGCTCTTTCGCATACTGGATTGCCTGGCTCAGCGCCAGTTTCGACGCGCCCAGCACGGTCGCACCCAGCTTGTATCGCCCGATATTCAGAATGTTGAATGCGATCCGATGTCCTTTGCCCACCTCGCCCAGCAGATTCGCCGCAGGGATCTTGCAGTCAGTAAGAATCAGTGGACACGTGGACGATCCGCGGATGCCCAGCTTGTGCTCCTCGTGCCCCACCGTGAAGCCCGGCGTGCCGCGCTCCACTAGAAATGCCGTCAGCTTCTCGTCCGGTGTGTCCGGCACCGCGCACTTCGCGAAGACGGTGAAGACGTCAGCCATGCCCGCGTTGGTGATCCACATCTTCTCGCCGTTCAGCGTATACGCCGTGCCATCCGCCGAGAGCACCGCCCGCGTCCGCGCGTTCGTCGCGTCCGAGCCTGAAGTCGCCTCCGACAGCGCATACGCACCCACAAACTCGCCCGACGCCAGCTTCGGCAGGTATTTCCGCTTCTGCTCCTCAGTCCCGTACCACACGATGGGCAGCGTCCCAATGCCCACATGCGCCGAGAAGATCACGCAGAAACTGCCCTGCTTGGCGATGTTCTCCGCGATGATCGCTGAGGTCGCCTTGTCCATCTCCAGGCCGCCATACTCCTCGGGAATATCCACCGAGGTCAGCCCCAACTCGCTCGCCTCGCGCAACAGCCGCCGCGTTACCGCAAAGTCCTTCGCCTCGATCGCCGCGCTCGCCGGCAGCACCTCGTTCATCGCGAAGTCGAGGGTGGTCTGCGCAATCTGGCGATGCTCGTCCGTGAAGTCTTCAGGGAAAAAACAGTCCGCCGGCGTCGCATCCGAGATAAGAAAGCTACCGCCTGAGATTCGTTTTGTTTCCGGGATGGGAATCGTTACTGTGGCCATGGTGCTTCCAGATTACCCTTTGTCGCTTCGAAGATGTCACAGCCGAGGGTCATAACCCACTCAATTCAACAGCTACTTGTTGAGGATTAGACGGATTCCATCGAACAACTCATCGTTTGTTTAAGAGACCTTCAACCCTGCAGCCTTCGCAAGCTTCGCCTGCCTGTCATCAAACGTCCAAAACTGTTCGCCCCCAATTCCAGTGCACACGCAACATGCAGCGAATCCAGTGTCCACGTCCCAAGTCGCGCTTTTCGACTGCGCGCGAGATCTGCGGCTGAAATGTGTCACATTGATGTGACACATCGCAAGTCAGACCTCAAATATCCCAGCGGCCCCCATACCGCCGCCCACGCACATCGTAACCATCCCGAACCGGACCTTCCGCCGAGGCATTTCGTGGAGCAGGGAAGCGGTCAGCTTCGCACCGGTGCATCCCAGCGGGTGCCCCAGCGCAATCGCCCCGCCGTTGACGTTGACCTTCGCCGGATCGAGCTCCAGCAGTTTGATCACCGCCAGCGCCTGCACCGCGAACGCTTCGTTCAATTCGATCAACTCAATTTGGTCGAGCGTCAGACCCGCCATCTTCAGCGCCTTCGGAATCGCGAACACCGGCCCGATGCCCATCTCCTCCGGATCGCACCCGGCCGTCGCGAACGCAATCAGCCGCCCCATCGCCGGAACGCCAAGCTGCTTCGCCAGCTCGCCCGACATCACCACCGCCGCGGCCGCGCCATCGCTCGTCTGCGACGCATTTCCCGCCGTCACCGTGCCATTGACGTGGAAAGCCGGCTTCAGCTTCGCCAGCGCCTCTAGCGAAGTATCCGCCCGCGGACCTTCGTCGGTCTTGAAGATCGACTCCCCGGCTTTCGCCTTGCCCTTAGCATCGATCACGGTATTCGTAACAGAGATCGGCACAATCTCATCTGCGAACCGCCCCGCCGCAATCGCCGCGAGCGCCTTCTGGTGCGACCCGTAGGCAAACTCGTCCGCTTGCTCACGGGTGATGCCGTAGTGCTTCGCCACGCGCTCCGCAGTCAGACCCATCGACAAATACGAGCCCGGATAATTCTCCACCAGCCACGGATTCAGCGACGGCTTATTCCCACTCATGGGCACAAACGACATCGATTCCACGCCGCCCGCAACAATCGCCTCTGCCCCGCCGCCGCGAATCCGGTCCACCGCCATCGCAATCGACTGCAGCCCCGACGAGCAGAACCGGTTGATCGTCATCGCCGAGCAGCCCACTGGTAGCCCCGCGCGAAAACTCGCCACACGTGCCACGTTCAGCCCCTGCTCCGCCTCCGGCATAGCGCATCCCAGGATCACATCCTCAATCACCGACCGATCCAACTGCTGCACCCGCTCTAGCGCCCCGGCGATAGCAAACGCCGCAAGATCATCCGGCCGCGTCGCCCGCAGCGCTCCCCGCGGAGCCTTGCCCACCGCCGTTCTTACCGCCGCCGCAATAATTACATCTCGCATAACGCTCAGCCCCTACTGACAACTGATCAATAACAACTGACAACTGTCTTTGTTAATTCCTCAACGGCTTGCCAGTCTTCAACGTAAACGCAATCCGCTCCAGCGTCTTTTTCTCTCCGCACAGCGACAGAAATGCCTCCCGCTCCAGATCCAGCAGATACTGCTCACTCACCACAGTCCCCGAAGTCACCTTGCCACCGCACAGCGCATACGCCGCCCAGTTCGCCACCTTCACGTCGTGATCGCTGGCGAACCCTGCCTCGCGCATCAGGTAAGCGCCGTACTTCAGCGTAGCCAGAACGCTCTCGCCCGGCGCGGCAATCTCCGTCCGCATCACTGGAGCCGAGTAACCCGCATCCGCAATCTCCCTCGCGCGTTTCGCCGCATCCGTCAGCAGCCGCGCGCGATTCATCGTGATGTCATCCGAAGCCCGCAGAAATCCGAGCGCCCGCGCATCCGCCGCCGAAGTAGACACCTTCGCCATCGCAATCGTCTCGAAGTTTTTCTTCAGCGCCTCGAAGATCGCAGCCTCATCGCCACGCGCGTTCGCCGGAGCACATTCGAGCGCCCGCAGCAGCATCTCCTTGCATCCGCCGCCGCCCGGAATCAGCCCCACGCTCGTCTCCACCAGTCCCATGTATAGCTCCGCATGAGGGTGCCGCGCTGCCGCGTGCAGCGAAATCTCCGTGCCCCCGCCCAGGCACATCCCGTACGGCGCCACCACCACCGGGCGCGGGCAGAACTTGATCGCCTGCGTCATGTTCTGGAACGCGCGTACGGCGAGGTCAACGTCGTCCCACTCCTGATCCTGCGCGGCCAGCAGCAACTGCATCAAATTCGCGCCGACGGAGAAATTAGTGCCCTCGCCGGTAATTACGAAGGCCTCAAAATCCGCGACCTGCTGGCTCGCCGGCTTCAGTGTCTGCGTAATTAGCGAAACGATGTCGTCGCCCAGTGCATTCATCTTCGAGTGCAGCTCGATCGCCGCTACACCGTTGCCCACATCGACCACCGAAGCGCCCGCATTCTTCCGCACGATGACAGAACCCGGCCCCCGCGCCTTGATCACCGCAAGACTCGCCGTCCCCTCCGGCGCAATCACGGGCATGTACGCCCCGCTCGCCGGATCGAAATACAGCCGCCCCGACGCCGCCGAAGGATCGTCCTTATACCAACTGGCTGCTCCCACTGCTGAGGGCTCCACCCGCAACAACCTCTCAACATTCGCCGCAACCGGCATCCCCGCCGCGCGCATCTTCTCCGTCGTCGCCCGCACGCCCGCAGCGTCGAACATCTCAAACGGCCCAAGCTCCCAGTTGAAGCCCGTCTTCATCGCCGTATCGATCTCAACGATCGATGCCGCAATGGGATTCACCTCCGGCGCCAGCCGGTTTGCCGCATAAGTAAACAGCTCCGTCAGTAGCGGCCAGTAGAACGCCGCAGCCTTATCCATCGCCTCATTGCCGCCCAGCAGTTGCGGAATCCGCGCCGCCGTCAACTCCACATTCTTCACCATCTCCAGCGAAGGGAACTTCGGCCGCTGACTTGGCCCATACTCCTGCGTCCTCCAGTCCAGCGTCAGCCGTACGTCACGCCCCTGCTCATCTTTGCCGGCCTTCTTGTAAAACCCCTGCTGCGTCTTATCGCCGAGCCACTTCCGCGCCAGCATCTCCTTCACAAATTCTGGCAGCCCGACATCGGCGCGCTCGTCACCAATCCGCTCCGCCTGCGCGGCAAAGTTCGTCGCCACGTGCGCCAGCACATCCACGCCCACCATATCGCCCAGCCGGAACGTCCCCGTCTTCGGCCATCCCAGCACCGCCCCGGTCAGCGCATCGACCTCTTCGATCGTCAGCCCCTGCTCCATCATCAAACGAATCGCGTTCAGCATCTCGAACGTGCCCACCCGGTTCGCGATAAAGTTCGGCGTGTCGTTCGATCGCACCACGGCCTTGCCCAGCCGCCGGTCGCAAAACTCCGCAATCAGTGCAATGTCCGCCGCATCCGTCTCCGGCGTCGCGATCATCTCCAGCAGCCGCATATACCGCGGCGGATTGAAGAAATGCGTCCCGAACCAATGCCGTCGCAACTCCTCCGGCATGCCTTCCACGATGCTCGCCACCGGCAGCCCGGAGGTATTCGTCGTCATGATGGCTCCGGCCTTGCGCTGCTCCGCCACCTTCATCAGCAGCGCCCGCTTCACCTCAAGATTCTCCGCGACGGCTTCCACAATCCAGTCGCAATCCGCGATCAGCCGCAGATCATCCTCGAAGTTTCCCGGAGTAATCAACCGCGCCGAATCCGCCGCATAAAACGCCGCCGGCTTTGCCTTCTTCAAGCCGTCGATCGCACCCAGCGCCAGCTTATTTCGCGCATTCTCAGCCGCTCCCGCTGGCACCATGTCCAGCAGCACCACCGGCACGCCTGCGTTGGCGATGTGAGCGGCGATCCGCGATCCCATCGTCCCCGCACCCAGCACCGCGACCTTGCGAATCTGCTTCGTTGCCATCGATCCCACCGCAAAAATCCTTCAGACGCTCAAAAGACTATGGACGCATCTCCATCCCGTCAAACAAACATTGGACCAGATACTGTTCCCCTCGACGCCTTCCCGCAAAGCCACGACACCGGGCGACGCATCCGGTATTGTTAATGGTCTGGCTGGAATTCTATGCTGGAGGGCTACTTGGTGCGTATTTATCGTCGAATCGCTGTCGTACTGGCGTTTGCAATGGCTTACGGAGTGGCTGCGCAGGCGCAGGACCTCCGCAGCTTTGAGAAGCGAACTACCGTCAAGGTGCTGCCCAACGGCCTCACGCTGATCGTATGCGAGCGGCCGGAAGCCCCCGTCTTCAGCTTCTACACGCTTGTCGACGCAGGCTCAGCCGACGATCCCGAGGGCGCCAGCGGCCTGGCCCACATGTTCGAGCACATCGCCTTCAAGGGAACCGACCAGATCGGCACGACTAACTATCCCGCGGAGAAGGTCGCGCTGGCCAAAGTCGAGATCGCCAACGCCGCCTATGAGGCGGAGTTCCGCAAGCGCGTAGGCCAGAACCCAGCCAGGCTCGCCGAACTGAAGCAGGCATTTGAGGACGCGCAGGAAGCCGCCGAGAAGTTCGTTATCCCCAACCAATTTTCGTCGATTGCCGAAGAGAACGGCGCGGTCGGCATCAACGCCTCAACCGCTGAGGATTCTACTCAATACTTCTGGAGCATGCCCTCCAACCGGCTCGAACTCTGGGCCTATCTGGAAAGTTCGCGCATGGCCCACCCCGTCTACCGCGAGTTCTACAAGGAGCGTGACGTCGTCCAGGAAGAGCGCCGCATGCGCATCGACTCCGCTCCCATCGGTTCCATGGTGGAGCAGTTCCTCGCCACCGCCTACGTCGCCCATCCCTATGGTCGTTCCGGCGTCGGGTGGGAGAGCGAAATCAGCCAGGTCAACGCAACCGAGGCCGACGCCTTCCACAAAAAGTATTACGTTCCCTCGAACATGGTCGTCGCCGTCGTCGGCGATCTGAAAGCTGCGGACGCAATGCCATTGCTTACAAAATATTTCAGCGCCATTCCCGCCGGCCCCAGGCCTGAGCCGATGACCACCCTCGAGCCTCCGCAGAAGGCGGAGAAGTCCGTCATCATCCGCGAAGCCACCCAGCCCTTCTATCTCGAGGGCTACCATCGGCCCGATTACCGCGACCCTGACGATTCGGTCTACGACGCCATCACCGACATCATCTCCAACGGTCGCACCGCGCGCCTGTACAAGAGCCTCGTCCGCGACCAGCGCATAGCCGCCGACGCCGAGGGCTTTAGCGGATTCCCCGGACAGAAGTATCCCGGGCTCTTCGCCTTTTACGCCGTCCCCATCCCCGGTCACACGACGGAAGAGATGCGCGAGGCGATCCATAAGGAGATCGACAAGCTGAAGACGACCGATGTCAGCGACGACGAGCTGCAGATGTTTAAAACCCGCGCGCGGGCCGGCCTTCTGCGTGGCCTCGCAGACAATGAGGGGCTCGCTCACCAACTCGCCGAATACCAAACCCGCTACGGCGATTGGCGCGAGCTCTTTCGCGACCTCGACCGGATCGACAAGGTCACCAAGGCCGACGTCCGCCGCGTCGCGAACAAAGTCTTCATCGCGTCCAACCTGACCAGCGCGCGTATCGAGTTCACGGCTCCTACGCAACCGAAAGCGCCCGCCGCTGGAGGTGCAAAGTGAAGATCACTCAATCCGCCAGAAACACGGTTTTGTCACCTGGAGACTCGCTTTCGTTAAGCTCACGGATTTATCCGTGCCATGATCGCAACGATTGCAATGCGGCTTTAGCCGCTGAGGGCAATTCCTTGGGTCATCAAGCATTTTCTCAGCATTCTCTAAAGGCCCGGCACACAATTTCTATGAAACCAATGCTCACTCAGTTCGCCGCCATGCTTGCCCTCGCCGCCGTATTCGCAGCGTCCGCCCATGCCCAGGCCACACCCGCCGCCAAGCCCTCCGCCGCTGCAACACCCGCATGGTCAAAAATCCCAATCCCTCCACTGCATGCGTTCAAGCCCATCCAGCCCCGCCGCATCGATCTCCCCAACGGCCTCGTCATCTTCCTGCAGGAGGATCACGAACTACCCTTCATCGACGGAACGATCCTCATCCGTGGCGGAAGCCGCGACGAACCCGCCGCAAAGGTTGGCCTCGTCTCCATGTACGGTCAGACCTGGCGCACCAGCGGCACCGATTCTAAGCCGGGCGACGTACTCGACGCCGAACTTGCGCAGAAAGCGGCCAGCATCGAGACTTCAGGCGGTGGCGCAACCACCTCCGTTTCCTGGGGAAGTTTCAAGCAGGATTTCGACACCGTCTTTGGCGAAGCCGTCGACCTTATGCTGCATCCCGCCTTCAAGGCGGACAAACTCACGCTTGCCAAGCGCCAACTCGATACCGGCATCTCACGGCGCAACGACGAGGCCGATGCGATCGCGGGCCGCGAAGCTGCCCGGCTGGTTTATGGTGCCGACAGTCCTTTCGCGCGCCACCCCGAATACGCCACAGTCGACGCGGTTAAGCTTGAGGATCTCAAGGCCTGGCACGATCGCACCCTCGTTCCCAACAACATGATCGTCGCCGTTGGAGGCGACTTCGACAGCGCCGCCATGGAGGCGAAACTGCGCAAGATATTCGAGCCGATGCCGCGCGGTGCCGCAATCGATCCGCTGAAGTCGGAGTTTCCCGGACCAAAGCCGGGCGTCTACTTCATCGACAAAGAGGACGTCAATCAGTCGACGGTCGAGATCCTCGGACTTGGCACCCAGCGCAGCAACCCCGACTACTATGCCCTCAGCGTAATGAACGAGATCTTCTCCGGAGGTTTCGATTCGCGCGTGGTCCAGAGCGTGCGTACCCGGCTTGGTCTCGCCTACGATGTCAGCGGCAGCTTTGGCTCCTCTTACGATCACCCAGGCGTATTCCAAAGCGAAGCCGGCACCAAGAGCGTCAGCACGGTGGCGGCAACCAAGGCCATCCTCGAAGAGATTGGTAATCTCAAGACCAAGCCGCCCACCACCGTCGAGATGCGCAAGGCCAAGGATCAGGTGATGAACTCCTTCATCTTCCACTACGACACGCCGGTAAAGACGCTTAACGAGCAGGTGCTACTGGCCTTCTACGGCTACCCCGCCGACTTCCTCGAGAAGTATAAGGATGGCGTCGAGCACGTCACCGCCGCCGACATCACCCGAGTCGCGAACAAGTACATCGATGTGACGAAGCTCGCCGTACTCGTAGTCGGCAACAAGTCCGAAATACAGCCCGCGCTCTCAGCGCTCGGCCCCGTCACCGATCTCGACATCACCATCCCACCGCCGCCGGCCGCACCGAAGAAGTAGGGAAGAGGCGCTAATATTCGTCGAGCACTTTGAAGATATCGACAAGCGCCAGGATCACTGGCGTCTCCGGTACGCTCAGCTCTCCCGCTGTATGCTCCACCATGGTCGCGCCAGAAAAGACCATAATGCCCCTACTGATTGGGTCGACCACCCAAACCTCGCGCACACCCATGTCCAGATAGTCGCGCACCTTCTGGCGCGTCCTCGTCAACGTATCTTCCGGCGAGAGTATCTCGATGCACAGAAGAGGCGGATGCTTGACGATCTGCTCACTCGGCGCAGTCTTCTTTCTGACGCATATGTCCGGTACCCTGAACCGCGTTTCTCCTGTCTGAACCCGAAGCTCTGTGTTCACCCGGATGAAAGACAGGTTCTGTGATCCAGAAAGGAGCACGGCTATTCGTGTCTGCAGATCGCTATGGTCTTGCTCGCCCAGGTTCCTCTCCTGCACTTCGCCATCGACGTAATCGCAGTCCGGGCTGTAGTTGTTGCTGAGGTATTGGGTGACCGGGACCAGAACACTCGATGCCATAGGGACCTCGCTGTCACGATTATGCGCTCCGCCGGGATTGGAGCCAAGGGGATTCGCCATGAGAAGATACCGTCATGGAAGCAACTGGTTTTGCAGTAGCCATCATGGCCGCGGGCAAGGGAACGCGGCTCAAAAGTAAGCGTCCAAAAGTCCTGCATGAGGTCGGCGGCCAAGCCCTACTGCTCCACGTCATTGCCGCCGCAAGAACTCTCGTGCCCGCCAGCGATATCTACTGCATCGTCGGACATGAAGCGGAGAGCGTGCAGTCCTCCGTCGCTCACACAGGCGTCAACTTCATTCTCCAGGCCGAGCAGCGCGGCACCGGCCACGCCATGCAGATCCTCAAAGCATGGTTCCAGGACTCCGGCACAGCGCTCCCAAAACATCTGCTCGTACTCTCCGGAGACGTCCCACTGATCCGGCCGGAGACCCTCGGCGCGCTATGCGAACTCCACCTTGCCGAGCACGCCGCGATGACTATCCTCACGGCTATCCCCGCCGACCCATTCGGTTACGGCCGCGTCCTGCGCAAATCGCCGGAAAAGCCGGACGTCACAGGCATCGTCGAGCAGAAGTCCCTCAAGCCCGACCAACTCAGCGCCCCCGAAATCAACTCCGGCATCTACTGCTTCGAAACCGAAGCCCTCTTCGCCAAGCTCGACCTCCTTTCCACCAACAACGCGCACGGCGAGTTCTACCTAACCGACGTTGCCGCCATGCTCGTCGCCGACCATCGCCGCGTCGTCGCCATTAAAGCCGACAGTGTCGACGAGGTCCTCGGAGCCAACACCATCGCCGAGATGATGCATCTAGACCAGGCCATGCGCGCCGGTGCCGCTCGCCGTCTCATGGCCCAGGGAGTCACCATCTTCCGGCCCGACACCTGCGTCATCGACTCTGAAGTCACCGTCGGCCCCGACACCGTGATCGAGCCCTACGTCCAACTCCTCGGCGCCACCACAATCGGTATCGACTGCCGCATCCGCTCCTACTCCGTCATCCAGAACTCCGTCCTCGCCGACAGCGTCACCGTCCGCAACGGATGCATTCTCGACGGAGCAATCGTCGGCGACCACGCCGTTCTAGGCCCGTACTCGCATCTCCGCCCGGAGAGCAACATCGGCCCAGAGGCCCACGTAGGCAACTTCTGCGAGACCAAAAAAGTCACGCTTGGCCGCGGCTCCAAGGCCAACCATCTCACCTACCTCGGCGACGCAGTCATCGGCGAGCGCAGCAACATCGGCGCAGGCGTCATCACCTGCAACTACGACGGCGTGCACAAACACACCACCACCATCGGCGACGGCGCGTTTGTGGGCTCCGACTCCACCCTGGTCGCCCCCATCAGCATCGGAGACGGAGCTTATGTCGGGGCAGGCTCCTGCATTACCCAGCCCGTTCCTGCAGGCGCGCTCGCCATCAGCCGTTCGCACCAGGTCACTAAGCAAGGCTGGGCCGCCGCACGCCGTGCAGCACGCGAGGCGAAGAAGCGCGGGCCGCAACCATAGAGGACGCCAAAAAGCCAGCAGTGATGGTCTGAAACAATTCGGCCGATGAAACCATCAGGTCTCGCCGAACCCTCGCCATCCATGCAAACTCAGCGCATCTCCGCACACCACGACGATCCGCACGGCCAGCAAGAGCACATCCTGGTGGTTGACGATGAATCGTCTGTGCTCGCCGTCGTGGTCTCGTTGTTGGAGCGCAGCGGCTACGACGTCAGCGCAGCTTCCAACTCCGAGCAGGCTCTGCTCGTCCTGCAGGACGATCCTGGCTGTCAACTTGTTCTCTCCGATGTTTTGATGCCCGGTGGCGATGGCCTCTCGCTGCTGGACATCATCTGCCGCGACTACATCGGCGTGTCCGTCGTTATGCTCACCGGCATACAGGACGTCAAGGTCGCCACCAGCGCCTTCCGCCGTGGCGCCATCGATTACGTCCTCAAGCCCTTCGATCGTGGCCAACTTCTCGCCGTCGTCGACCGCGCGCTGGAGCATGGCCGTTTGCTCAAGCAGAACGCTGCCTATCGTCAGAATTTGGAGGAGATCATCTCCGCCCGCACCAGCCGCCTGCGTGCCACCATGCTGGACCTCGAACGCAGCTACGACTTCACCTTGGAAGCCCTGGGCGACGCGCTCGACCTGCGCGACGCGGAAACCGAGGGCCACTCCCGCCGCGTCACCGCATATACCATCTCTCTCGGACGCGAGACTGGTCTGGACACCGAACAACTTCGCACCATCGCACGCGGCGCCTTCCTTCACGACATCGGCAAAATCGCCACGCCCGACGCCATTCTCCTGAAGCCCGGCAAACTCACCCCGGGAGAAACCGCAATCATGCGCGAGCATTGCTCCCGCGGATACGAAATAGTCCGCAAAATCCCCTTCCTGCGCGAGGCCGCCGAGATCGTCTACTCCCATCAGGAAAGCTTCGACGGCTCTGGCTACCCGCGCGGCCTGCGCGGAGCCGACATCCCCCTCGGCGCCCGCATCTTCGCCATCGCCGACACACTCGACGCCATCACCTCCGACCGCCCCTACCGCAAGGGCCGCAGCTTCGCAGAAGCGCGCGCCGAGATCCTTCACTGCAGCGGCACCCAGTTCGACCCCGCCATCGTCCAAGTATTCCTCGCTATGGCCAACGATCTTTGGAGCGACCTTCGCCGCGAGGTCCAGCAAGGCTTCACGAATCCGATCGCGCATCAGGTTTCATTAATCCCAAAAGCTTCCCTGATCCCGCGCGCCTGCCCCTAGTCCCTCATGTTTGTCATTCTGAGCCAAAGGCGAAGAATCCCCGCATTTGTTCTCGCTTGCCTCCTAGTCCCCCATGTTTGTCATTCCGAGCCAAAGGCGAAGAATCCCCGTATTTGTTTTCACTTGCCCCTAGTCCCTCATGTTTGTCATTCTGAGCCGAAGGCGAAGAATCCCCGCATTTGTTCTCGCTTGCCTCGTCTCGCCGCGCAGGCCTAAGATCACCTCTCCATCGTCTTTTGGAGGGCGCCCATGACATCCAAGCAAACCCTGTCCGTAGAGCAAGTGCAGCAATTCCTGCGCAACCACCCGGAGTGGGCTCTCGACGACGGCATGCTCGTCCGATTCTGGACATTTTCGGATTTCTTAGAAGCGATGGCTTTCGTCAATCGCGTCGCAGGCGTTGCTGAAAATGCCGGCCACCATCCCGACATCGACATCCGCTACAACCGCGTCAGGCTCGCTCTCGTGTCTCACGATGCAGGCGGGATCACCGCTCGCGATGTAGCAATGGCTACTCAACTGGGCGCCGACGCCGCAGCGCCTCCAGCCTGAGCAAATCTGACCGGTGCGGCGTGCTATCCTAATTAGGCAGAGCGGAGTTCGCTCCACAAATCTCGGCCGGCGCCCTTCGCCCAAAGCCGACACAAGTTGCGTCACTGGCCTCCCGGCACGAACAAAGAACCGTTCGTGCCGCCTTTTTTTTGCCGGGATAAGCAATCTCCTCCCTTCCGATCACAGCGAGGCTCGTTGCTCCAGCAGCAGGGCTCAGACTGTCTGGGTCCCCCGTCCAACCCCAATTTGCCGATGAGAGGATTTTTTTCTCGTACGGCCTCCCTAAATCGTGCATCCCATCTACAATCAACGATAAGCTAGTTGCACCGCCACGATGCGAGGAGATACCACGATGACGAAAGCCGATCTGGTCGACCGAGTAACTGCTCTCGGGGACCTAACCCGACGCGATGGCGAAATCATCGTCGACACCCTCTTTGAGTCCGTCATCGGTGCACTCAAGGCCGGCGATAAGATTGAAATTCGCGGCTTTGGCAGCTTCCGCACGCGCCAGCGCAACTCCCGCATCGGCCGCAATCCAAAGACTGGAGAGCGCGTCGACGTGCCCGCCAAGCGTGTCCCCTTCTTCAAGCCGTCCAAGGAACTGCGCGACTCGGTCAACCCCGGCGGCGTCAAGAGCGTAGCCAAGCCCGCCACCGAGCCCGTCGATCCCCACCATCCGCCCGCGATGTAGTGTCATGTAGCCGCGGTAGCCCAAGCAGATCCATCCGTCCACTGCGGCCCGGATGGCGTGCCGCGTTGAGGGTTACCGCTGGCTCCAGCGTATAATTCACATCCAAACCCGCCCCACCATCATCTACAAAGGAGGAGTTTCCTCCATGCCGATCGCAATCGAGTTTTTCGTCGGCCACGCTTACGCCATCCTCTTCTTCTGGGTGCTGGTGGAGCAGCTTGGCCTGCCCATCCCCAGCATCCCTCTGATGCTCACCGCGGGCACTCTCAGCGCGACTAACCGTGTCAGCTTCGCCGCCGCGCTGGTCTCCGTCGTCGCCGCCTGCATCATCTCGGACTCCACCTGGTACGCCCTCGGACGTCGCTACGGCGGCGGTGTCATCGGTATCCTCTGCAAGCTCTCGCTCGAAGCCTCCACCTGTGTCGCCAAGACGCAGGGATACTTCACCAAGCGAGGTGCGGAGACGCTGCTCTTCGCCAAATTCATCCCCGGCCTCTCCACCGTCGCCGCTCCCATCGCCGGCCAGACCGGCATGCCTTATCCCCGCTTCCTGCTCTACGATCTCTCCGGAACCCTGCTTTGGTCCCTCTCCTGCCTCTTCGCCGGCCGTTTCTTCGGAGACATCGCCAAGCGCAGCCAGGCCTTCTTCGCACTGCTCAGCCACTTCGCCGCGCTGGTCTTCATCCTCATGGTCGCCGGCTTCTTCCTCTATCGCGTGGTCAAGCAGCGCCGCTTCCTCGCCCAGGTCCGCGAGCTTCGCCTTGAGCCCGCCGAGCTCAAAGCCATGCTGGATCAATCCGCGCTGGACGCTGGCTGCCAGCCCTTCATCGTCGATCTCCGCCACCCGCTTGACTACCTGCCCGACCCGCGCGTTCTTCCCGGCGCAGTGCGCATCGGCCCCTCTGAACTCGCCGCCCACGCCGAACGCATCCCCCGCGATCGCGACGTCATCCTCTACTGCACCTGCCCCTCCGAGGAGACC
>JALYIG010000261.1 GCA_030775885.1 Acidobacteriota bacterium
CCCCCGCCTTCATCAATGCGACCCACTGCGACGGGTTCCAGCTCACCGGCGATGGCACCCTCGACGGCGCAGGCATGCCCATTTGGGAGCTCTTCTTCAAGAATCGGGCCGCAAACAGAGGCTTCACCAACACCGGCATGCCGCGCGCCCGCCTCGCCCTCATCGAGAGCTCGAAGGACGTCAAGATCGAAGGCATCACCTTCAAGGATTCGCAGTTCTGGAACTGCCATCTCTACAACAACGACGGCGTCCTCGTCCATAACGTCCACCTCCAGGTTCCCGACGACTACCGCCAGGCCCCCAGCACCGACGGCATCGACATCGACAGCTCCCACAACGTCACCGTCGATGGCTGCGTCTTCTCCGTCACCGACGACTGCATCGCCTGCAAAGGCTCCAAGGGTCCGCACGCGATGGAAGACAAGGACAGCCCAGCCGTCGAGCACATCCGCGTCCGCAACTGCACCTTCAAGCGCGGCGGCGGCGTTCTTACCTGCGGCAGCGAGGCCACCACCGTCCGCGACGTCATCGCCGAAGACTGCAAAATCACTGGCGGCGTCCGCGTCGCAACCCTCAAGCTGCGCCCCGACACCCCCCAGCATTACGAGGACATTACCTTCCGCAACATCACCTCCGAAGGCCCCTCCAGCGGCATCATCAACATGGCCCCGTGGTCGCAGTATTTCGATCTGCAGGGCATGGAGCCGCCCAAGTCCATCGTCAAAAACATCAACTTCATCGGCATAAAGGGCACCTACAACTCCTTCGGCGGCATCCGCCCCAACCCCGGCCAAACCGACATCAGCGACATCCTCTTCAAGGACTGCGACGTCACCCTCAAGAACGACAAGCTCACCACCAACGGCGTCACCGGCCTCAAGTTCGAAAACGTCATCGTCAACGGAAAGCCCTACACCGCCTAGCCCATCCGATACAGGCGTTACTAAGGCAAATAGATTGCCCGAATTCGCCGGAATCATACTCGTAGGCCCTGCCGATTGCGGCGGACACGTCCATGCGTTCACGATATGCTCGTATGGAATGTGAGGGTGGTCAATGAACGTTATTGAGAAGTTTATTAGCGAGAGACCGCAATCGCCACTTTTTCACTACACGACGCCAGCCGGGATGCTCGGCATCCTGCAAGAGAATTCGATTTGGGCGAGTAGCGCCTATCATCTGAACGATGCGGCTGAGTTCAGGTATGCACTGAAATTCATCGCGAGTCGTTTGGAACTACGACTGAAGCTTGAACATGGGCCTACGAACGAGGCCTATGGTGAATTGCTGGAAATGCTCAGAGGCATGACAGAGAAGATTCAGGTATTCATCGCATCTTTTTCTGAGCATGGCGACTTGCTCAGTCAGTGGCTTGCGTATTCAGGCAGCAACGGGTATGCCGTCAGCGTTCATTCAAAAGAGATAGAGGTAGCTGTCGCAAAGGGGTTTATCTTGGTGCGCTGTGTCTACGATTCCGGCGAACAGGTAAAACTAGCAGATGCCTTTATTGATGCGTATTGCACCGCACCCGTGGAAGCTGACGAGCGCACCTCAGTTCTTACTAAGGCTCTTGTCGTAGCAAGCGCTATCAAACACGACGGATTTGTAATGGAAGGTGAATGGCGGTTGGTAAAGCCTCTGCCCATCGGTTTGCAGAATGCAACGGTTTATTTTTTCGACCGGGACGAAACGGTGTTGTTCCGTATATGAAGGTGTCTTTGTGTCCAGCCGATGCGGAGTATTTGCCGCGCGAGATTTATATCGGCCCAAATGCAGACATGCCCGCCGCTAAAACGGCACTCATCACGTACCTCAATCACCGGCTCGACAAAGGTCCGGTTACAGGGCCAGTTCGAGTGACCAGTTCTATGACGCCTTACCGCCCCTAAGCCTTCAACTTCGCAAGCCGCCGCGAGAAAAGTTGATTCTGATCGTGCCGATGTTGCGTAATATTCGGCATGGATCAACGCTTAGCGCACCCCGGGCGTGAACTGCCTCTTCCAATCATGGCCGTCGAGTACGATACCGCGGTTGGCATCGCTTATCCGCTCGCCTCGCGCATCATGCTGCAAATGGCGGCTGCGCTCGGCGACGCTCACGCCCCCTTCGGCGGCATGGGACGAAACGGCGCACAACACACGCCGGAGGCCTTAGACGATACGCTTGCGGTGGTCGGCCATGCGTACGCGGATCTGCCTGCCGGCAAGACGATCCGCAACCTTAACGGCGATGGCCCAAACCCGATCATCACTAGCCACGGTGATGTCGCCAAGCCGGAGATCGCGTGGGCATCACGGATCCTCCCTACAATGTCGCCATCGACGGCCATGCTTCTGGCAACGGCTCGGTCCATCACCGTGAGTTTGGGATGGCATCGGGAGAGATGAGTTCAACCGAGTTCACCGACTTCCTCCGTAAAGCGATGGTTGCAGCCAGAGACCACAGCGCCGATGGATCACTTGCTTATTACTTTATGGATTGGAGGCACATGACGGAGATCCTGTCCGCGGGGCGGGAAGTCTATTCGGGACTCCTGAACCTGTGCGTCTGGGCGAAGAACAACGGCGGCATGGGCAGTTTCTATCGAAGCGCTCACGAGTTGATTTTCCTGTTTAAGAATGGAAAGGGCTCACACCGAAATAATGTGCAATTAGGCAAATTTGGACGGTACCGAACCAACGTTTGGAACTATTCCGGGAGCAAACAGCTTCTCTCGCTCGGACCCTGAAGGTAACCTGCTTGCTCTTCACCCCACTCCGAAACCCGTCGCGTTGGTGGCCGACGCGATCAGGGACTGTACGGCCAGAGGCGACCTAATTCTGGATCCGTTTCTGGCTCGGGCACTGCCGTGATCGCTGCCGAACGGTTGGGGCGGCGATGCTACAGGCATGCGATCCTCCAATTGAACATTCCTTCTAACGCGAGTTCGAATCCTTTTTTCTTACCGATCCTAGATCGAAATGCCGGTAGAGCATTTAAGAAATGCCACGTTCAGTGAACCTTTCTCCCGATGGGTAGACAGGCGTGGGTTTTGCCTCTCTCCTCTCTGTGCAGAGATCCTCCGGAGAAAGACGAAAGCCCGATTTGGCGGCTAAAACGGACTTATTCTAAGCAACTAAGTTGCACATTATAAATTACTTAGACTGCGTGGCGGAGAGTGGGGGATTCGAACCCCCGGTAGAACTTTTGGTCCTACAACGGTTTAGCAAACCGCCGCCTTCAGCCACTCGGCCAACTCTCCAGCAATCCCCGCAACTCCACTCCGAGTGCCGGGATGAACCATGATTATAGAGCAGTTCCATGGTATCTCGTACAGCGAAACTCTCCTTCAGCAATTTTCTTCCCATCGCCAGCTCGCTCATGGCGCGCTAAGACGCGCTACATTGGAAGCACTCACGAACAGGAGTTCCCTCCATCGCAACCTCCGCGCGCACCGGCAAAATGCGGCTTCTCCCACTCATCGGAGCCACCTATTTTATGGTCGCCGGCGGCCCCTACGGCCTCGAAGACATTATCGGCAATGCTGGCTATGGTCGCGCCCTTCTCTTGCTGCTCATCATTCCCCTTATCTGGAGTCTGCCGACCTCTCTCATGGTCGGAGAGCTTGCCTCAGCCCTGCCTCAGGAAGGCGGTTACTATTGTTGGGTTCGCCGCGCTCTTGGCCCATTCTGGGGATTTCAGGAAGCGTGGCTTTCCCTCGCCGCCAGTATCTTCGACATGGCGATATACCCCGTCATTTTCGTTGCCTACCTATCGCGGATTGCGCCTGGCCTTACCGCCGGATCCCAAGGCACCTTTTGGGCGCTCGCCGTAGTTCTTACCTGCGCTGTGTGGAATCTCCGCGGCGCAAAGGCCGTCGGCGAAGGCTCCGTCGGAATGTTCGTCGCTCTGCTCGCGCCTTTCGTAGTCCTAATAATTGCCGGCATCTGGAAGGGTTTATCCGGCCATGCGCACGTCCTCACGTTACTCCGCGCACCCGTCGTCGCCCCATCCCTGGCCGGAGCGGTGTCGGTCACACTCTGGAACTACATGGGCTGGGACAACGCCTCAACCGTCGCTCAGGAAGTCGAAGCGCCCCAGTGCAACTACCCCCGGGCAATGTTGATCTCAGGCGCTTTGGTTGCGGTCACTTATATAGTTCCGCTCGCCGCCGTCGCTCTCGCCGGAGTTCCCGCCTCCCGCTTCTCCACCGGAGCGTGGACCGACGCCGCGCGCTCCATTGGAGGTCCCGGCCTCTTCGGCACCGGTCTCGCTTTCGCTGTCGTTCTTGGTGGAATGTTGAATGGCGCAGGAATGTTCAACGCACTCATGCTCAGCTACGCCCGCATTCCCTATGCGCTTGCCCAGGACGGTCTGCTGCCGCGCTTTCTCGCCCGCACCACGCGCGGCAGCGACACCCGAATGCCAGTCCCGTGGGCCAGCATTGTGCTCTGCGCTGGTGCCTGGGCCTTGGCGCTCCGGTTCTCTTTCGAGCGCCTCATCTCCATCGACCTCGTACTTTACGGAGCGTCCCTTCTGCTTGAATTCGTCGCCCTCGTCGTCCTGCGCCTGCATGAGCCATCGCTCCACCGACCCTTCCGTATTCCAGGAGGCCTTCCCGCAGCCATTGCCTCAGGCATCGGTCCCGCCTGCTTGATCGCATTCGCCCTCTATGCAGCGCGCGACGAGCGTGTCGGCCCGCTGCCCGCCCTCGTCTTTGCCGCTCTCGTCGGAGTCGCCGGCCCCCTCGCATATCTGGTAACCCGCCTCAGCTCGCACTCCACCGCGGCTCCCGCGAGTCGTCCGCGTTGATCGACCCATCGCCCGCGCCTATACTCGCGAGTGTGATTTGAAACAAATTGCCGCTTGAAGAGAGCATCGCTCATCAGAATGCGCTCCACAACGCTGGGCACGGCGTGCATCGCCTTCGCCATCGCGCTCAGCGGCTGCAATAACTCCGTCATGGTCAGCCCGATCTACCTTGGGGTCAACATATCGCCCCGGCCTGGCTCCATCCCCGCCGGCGCCAGCGTCGTCTTCACCGGAACCGTCTCGAACAACCTCAGCCTTCCCCATTGGAGCGTTCTCGACGCAGCGCAAGCCAACAATCCCGGGACCCTCACCCCCGTCACCAGTTCGACCACCTCAATTCTTTACACCGCCCCTCCAACTCCCCCGGTCTATACCCAGACCGCCACGGGTATCACACAGGGTACCGTCACACTGGATGCAACCGTAACCGACCCCGCGGGCACCTCGAGCCCCGTCTCCAGCGATTCGGTCAGCTTTGTCATTACCGCCCCAGCGGTCACTCTCGGACTCACCCCACTCACCGCAAATGTTGCTCTTGGGAACACCCAGCAGTTTTTCGGATACGCCGTAGGCAACCTGAACAACACCCTCATCTGGCAGGTTAGCGGCATTCCCGGCGGCTCAACCACTGTCGGAACCATCAATGTTGGCGGCACCTACGTTGCCCCGTCAAATATGCCTGTCACTGGCCCCGTGGTCACCATAACCATCCTCTCGCTGGCCGACCCAACCAAGACTCTTTCCGCGGTCGTCAACCTTCAGTGACCCCTCGTTTCCGCGTCTTCCGCCTGCCAGTTTCCCGCGCCTTACTACCGCCCCCAAACCTGTATTACCCGTATTTGTTAATAGATACATCTGGCATGTCGTTCCATCCGGGTGGTAAAGTTCCTGTCTCATAGTCAATCGACCAAACCGTGCAGGCTACGGTGCCTTGCCTGCTTTCCTCAAAAAACTCTTTCGTGAATCATTTTTTTTAGATATGCTTCTCTGGTTCCGGATTACAAAGGATTCCCCCAATGAAACTTTGCTTCAAGATTCTCGCCATAGCCGTAATCGCGGTCTCCACCTATTCGCTCATTGGGTGTGCGGCCCCCGCCAGTTTCAGCTATAACAATATATCTGCAGCCATCTCAGCTTCCTGCTCGGACTGCGAGAACAGTGGAATCGTCGTCATCTACAATCCCGCTTATCCGGTGCCGACCGCTCCGGGAAGCCCGGCGCCTCCGGGAAGCGTTTTCTACATGCCGGCAGGCGGCAACGGCAGTCAGGGTGGTGCCGTTGTCTTGACATTGAGCGTTAAGAACGCCCCCGCCACGGGGATCACCTGGGCGATCTATCCGCAACCGAATCTGGGCAGCATCACCAGTCCCCCCACCGGCACCACTTACCCCGTGGGGGAGTCGTGCAGCGATGTAGGCACGTTAAGTGCGACCAGCGGCGCCACGGCGCTGTATTTCACACCCAACGGCAACTGTGCCAGGCCGCCAAACTATACCGGCGCCGCCCTGCTGCAGGCGCAGGCTCTTGGCATTCCGCAAGGCGATGTTCTCGTCGTCGCATCCATCCCGGCCGACCCCGCCAATCCCAGCAACGTCGTCACCGTCAGCCAACTAATCCAGGTGCTTACCACCGGCTCTACAC
>JALYIG010000262.1 GCA_030775885.1 Acidobacteriota bacterium
CCGTAGAAGCTGGGCCCAGTAGCAGCAGATGCCGGGCTTCCGGACGCGCAGCCGAGCACTGAGAGCAACGAGCCATCCTCCTCTTGCATGCGCTTCAGCCACTCAACCTCCCACTTAACCTCATCAAGCAAATCGGGAATGCCGTTACCGGATTCCGGAATGTTGGTGTCGTCGGTAAAGGCGGTTGGGTTTTCGTGATACGCGTGCAGCAGGCCGACCACATAGTCTCCGCTCCAGCGGGTGTAACGATTGAAATCACCGGCGTCGTACCATCCGCCGTGCAGATCACGCGCTGTTGCCTTGTCGCTTTTCGCGCTGTAGAGCCGAGCCTCGGAGTCTTGACCTGGGCCCATGTGACTTGCCTTGTCCGCCCAGCCGGCGCCGGCAAAACGCGCCTCCTTGGCAAAACCGGCGCGCTGATAATAGAGCATGCGCACAGCCTGCACCAGGATAGGTTTATACAGGTTGGCCGCGACCGAAAAGGCCACGGAATCATAGGCCATCTGCTTGTCCCGGATCAGATAACGACCCGGTGTCACGACATCCGAAAAGTCGAATTGCCAGGCATGGTCGCCTGACGAGGGATCGACAGCGCCGGCGTGCCAGGCGATCGGCGCCCCCTCAAAGACGACCGCGCTCGTCTTCACATTGACGACCTGATAGACCTTACCCGGCGCAAAGTGCGATTGGCTATCGAAACCGGTAGCCGGATCGCGAATGATGGCGACCTTCTTTGCATCCGGTAAATAGCCAAACTGATCGACGACGATGAAGGGCGTATGCGACGCGCCAACTTTGGCACTGGCGGAATGACTCGGACAAAAACAAAGTGCAGCAAGCCCCGCGAACAAAAGCTTCTTCAACATGACCCGCCCAACCTCTTACACAACGACCCTTAATACCGAGCTCGGAGCGACACGCTACGAATTCAATTCAAGGCGGTGATGACTCTTTCAATTAGCATCATAAACGGATCCGGTACTTGACCACGTGAAGCGGATTGTCGACGGCAACATCGTCTGGGCGCCTGGCACGGAAAGCTGCAGTTGTCCTGACGACCCAAGGCGGGATCTTCAATTCGTTCACCGAGGCTCAAGATGCAATAGGGTAGTTGGATGAATGCCGGACCCATGCCTTGCGCCGAGGCTTCGATACGATCACGCAAGCCGTGTTCCGATGACCTGTCACGACCTCGCTGGGTATTGATTGCGACCGTTCTTGGTTCGAGCATGGAGTTCATAGACGGAACAGTCGTTAACGTGGCTCTTCCAAGCCTGCAGACGGCGTTCCATGCTACGGGAGGCCAAGTGCAATGGGTGGTCGAGGCGTATGCACTGTTTCTTGCGGCACTGATACTGGTGGGCGGATCCTTCGGAGACCGCTTTGGGCTGCGGCGCTCATTTCTTACGGGAATTGCTATTTTCGCCGCTGCTTCGGTGTGGTGTGGAGTTGCAGCCAGCATCACACAGCTTCTGATCGCACGGTGCGCGCAAGGCGTGGGCGGTGCCCTTCTCGTGCCAAATAGCCTGGCCCTTCTCAGCGTGAGTTTCCCGGAAGCAAAACGTGGCCGAGCGATTGGGACATGGTCAGGCTTCGCGTCGATGATGACCGCATTGGGACCTATTCTCGGCGGTTGGGTGGTACAACACGGCTCGTGGCGGTTTGTGTTCTTTCTCAATGTACCCATCGCTGTAGCGACGGTCTGGATCACAATGAGCAAGACGTCCGCTATCCCACCGGAATTCGACAAGCGAAAGGTAGACTGGGCGGGAGCGCTGCTTGGAACATGCGGCTTAGCCGGCGTTACCTTTTCCTTGATGCAGTGGTCCACTGGTGGAGTTGGGACGCACCTTGCCGGGGTGGCTGGAATCATCCTTCTGGTCCTGTTCCTCATCGTAGAAAAGCACGCAGCCGCCCCCCTGATGCCATTGGATCTTTTTCGGAATCGCAGTTTCGCGGGTGCGAATCTGTTGACCTTCTTTCTTTATGGGGCGCTCTCCTGTGCTCTGTTCTACCTACCCTTGAATCTGATTCAGGTACAGGGCTACTCGCCAACCGCGGCCGGAGCCGCGATGCTTCCGCTGGTGATTGTCATGTTCCTTCTGGCAAGATGGGCTGGCGGTTTGATCGAACGGATGGGACCGCGTGCCCCGTTGATCATCGGGCCGATGGTCGCGTCCGTGGGGTTTGCACTGCTAGAAAGGAATGGCGTCGGCGGATCGTATTGGACGACATACTTTCCGGCGATGGCAGTCCTTGGCCTGGGCATGACAGTCAGCGTCGCTCCGCTGACTACGGTGGTCATGAGTTCTGTGGATCAGAAACGGACCGGGGCAGCTTCTGGCGTAAACAACGCAGTTTCACAGACTGCGGGCCTTATCGCACTGGCCGTAACGGCTCCCTTGTTTCTTCATATGTTTTCAAGCTCTCTGAACAGAGACTTGGTGCGGTACTCAGTGAGTCCTGCTACGGTAAGCGAAGTATGGCCGCAAAGGGGTCGATTGGCTGCAATTCAAACAGAAGATTCCCGGGCCCGGACTGCAATCGACGACGCTTTTGTGTCCGGATTTCGGCTGATTGCATTCATCGCCAGTGCCTCAGCGGTCGTTGCCGCCGCCGCAGCAGCAGCGACGATTGGAAAATCCAAACCGAAGGCCAGCACAGAGTAGTTCAACAATTTCAGCCCCAAGGGGTGTAACTCTCCAAGCGGAGACACGGTTGGCGGGAGAAACTCACAAGCCGGGTATGCCCACTTCGCGGCCTTGGAGGATTGTTCGCATCAGCGTTCCGTCGGCAGAGAAGACGTTGAAGTTGGCGGGGGTTCCAACGGCGATTTTGGTGAGGTGCTCGAGTCCGAGCATGCGGGCCGGATTGCGGCTTGCGAGATGGACGGCGGTGGCGAGGCTTGCGCCGGTGAATCGCTGCAGGTTGGCGACGGCGCGGTCCATGGTGAGGACGGAGCCGGCAAGGGTTTCGATGTTGTTGGCCAGATCTGCGGTGAGCAGGCAGCGGCCGTCGGCCACGCTGACCTCGAGCGCGCCGAGCATGTAGTTGCCGTCTGGCATGCCGGTGGCGGAGATGCCGTCGGTGACCAGGATGGCGCGGTCCTCGCCCTTGGCGCGAAGCCAGAGGCGGACGAACTCGGGCGCGACGTGGATGCCATCGCAGATGAGTTCGGCATAGAGGTTCGTGGAGTCAAGGACGACGCCAGCGATGCCGGGCTCGCGATGGTCGAGCCGGCGCATGGCGTTGAAGGTGTGGGTTGCGCTGTGTGCTCCGGCGTTGATAGCAGCGCGGGTCTGCTCGGCGGTCGCGTCGGAGTGGCCAAGGCTGACATGTGTGCCTGATTTGGTTGCGTGTTCGATGAGGTCGAGCGCGCCGCGAGTTTCGGGCGCGATGGTCAGCAGGCGGATGTGGCCGCGAGCGGCTTGCTGCATGCGTTCGAAAAGCGGGATGGATGGGGGCTGGATGTCCGCAGGCGGATGCACGCCGCGCTTGGCGTGGGAGATGAAGGGACCTTCGAGATGGATGCCCACGGGGACGGCTGTGGCGGGGGACGGTGTCGACTCGATGGCATTGGCGATGCCTTCAAGCGCGCGCAGGGTGGGATCGATTGGAGCTGTAACGGTGGTGGCTAAATAATTTGCAACGCCTTTGGTGGCAAGAAATCCGCCGATGCAGTTGAGCGCTTCGGCAGAGCCTTCCATGGCGTCGTGGCCTGCGGCGCCGTGGACGTGGATATCAAAGAAGGCGGAGGTCAGGGTGGCGTCGGCGGCGTTTGGATCGCCGGATTCGATGCGGGCGATGGTGCCGTCCGAGTCGATGGTGATGCGGGGATAATCAATGGTTGCGTCGGCGGCGATGAGACTGCGTGCCGTAATGAGAGTGGTCATGGCGCGGTCACGGGAGACGGCGGGAGTGGTTCGGGTGCGCGGGGTATGCCCAGTTCTTCCGCGCTAGGGAGAGACTTGCTGTCGGCCCATTGGCGCTGTGCGCTGTGGACCTTGTCGATGCGGGCGAGCCAGATCTGCGTGGCGTAGTCATACTGTTCGAGGATGTTGCGGAGCCAGTAGGGCCGATTGGATCGGAGCCATGCAGATTCGTAGAGGTCGCGGATGAGCGTGTAGCCGTTGCGCATGTCCTGCAGACGGCCGTTGACTCCGTTGAGGTCTCCGACTTCGCGACTGGTGGTGGCGCGCAGCTTGCGGTCGGGGCTGGTAGATGCGGTGATGGCGCGGGCATAGCCGGCGGCCATCTCGTCGGCAAGCTGGAATTTCAGGCCGATGAAGTCGATGCGGCGTGCTCCGAGTTCCATTGCGTCGATGGCGTCCGGCTCGCGGAGGGCACTGGAGGC
>JALYIG010000263.1 GCA_030775885.1 Acidobacteriota bacterium
ACTCGAAGAAGAAAGAGAAGATGCCTTCCATGGCGAGAGGCATGCCGATCACGCTGCCGGTGCGTCGGGAGAACTCACTCCAGTTGGTGCCGAACTGGAACTCCATGGGGATTCCGGTGACGACGCCGAGAACAAAGTTGATGGCGAAGATTTGGGCCCAGAATCGGGATGCCTGGTTGTAACGCTCGTCATTCTTGGTGATTGCGAGGGTCTTGAGAACGACGATCAGCAGCGCCAGTCCCATGGTGAGCTGAGGGAACAGGTAGTGGAAAGTAATGGTGAAGGCGAAATGGATCCTGTGCAGGAGGAGCGCATCCATGATGCCTCGAGTCTACCCTGTGCAGGGGGAGTTAGAATCGACGGCATGAGTTTACTGTTTGGCGCCGGATCTCCGGCCACTGAGTTTTCGCCTGCTGACGTAAAGGCTGCGTTGTTTTCCGCGCTCGACAAGCTGGGCCCGCGTAAGAAGGTGCTGGCGGTGCCGCCGGACTTTACTCGGATGCACTCGATGTCGGGAAAACTGACCGAGTATGCGTGGAACTATTACGGCGATTCGCTGACCGATGTGCTGCCCGCGCTGGGCACGCACAAGGCGATGACCGACCACGAGATTCAGGTGATGTTTGGACCGACGCCGCGCGACCTGTTTCGGGTGCATGACTGGCGCAACGACATTGTTACGCTGGGTGAGGTTCCAGGCGAGTTTATTGCGGAGGTCAGCGAGGGCAAGGTCGACTATGCATGGCCTGCGCAGGTGAACAAGCTACTGCGGGATGGCGGGCATGATTTGATCCTATCGATTGGGCAGATCGTGCCGCACGAAGTGGTTGGCATGGCGGGCTTCAACAAGAATATTTTTGTGGGCACGGGCGGCGTGATGGGAATCCATCGCAGCCACTTCCTGGGCGCGGTGTATGGCATGGAACGCATGATGGGACGCGCTGATACTCCCGTGAGGAAGGTGCTGAACTATGCGAGTGATCACTTTGCCCAGGGCTTGCCGCTTGTTTACGTTCTAACGGTGGTGAGCAAGAATGCCTCGGGCAAGCTGGCGATCAATGGGCTGTTCATCGGCGACGATGTGGAGTGCTTTGAGCGGGCAGCAGAGCTGAGTTTGAAGGTCAACTTCCTGATGATGGACCGCGAGATCAAGAAGGCTGTGGTGTTTCTCGATCCCCATGAGTTCAAGAGCACCTGGTTGGGCAACAAGAGCGTCTACCGGACGCGCATGGCTCTGGCGGATAATGCCGAGCTGATTGTGCTGGCTCCGGGCGTGCACGAGTTTGGCGAAGATCCGACGATCGACAAGCTGATTCGCAAGTATGGGTATTGCGGCACTCCGGCGACACTGGAGGCGGTGAAGAACGATCCGGCGCTGGCCGGAAACTTGTCGGCGGCGGCGCACCTGATTCATGGATCGAGTGAGGGGAGATTCAGGATTCGGTATTGTCCGGGACAGCTAACGCGGGCGGAGATCGAAGGCGCGCACTACGAGTACGGCGATTTTGCGGAGTATACGGCGAAGTACGATCCGGCGAAGTTGAAGGATGGATGGAACGTGGTGGATGGGGAGGAGATTTTTTATATCTCGAACCCTGGGCTTGGGCTGTGGGCTTATAAAGGACGATTCGCTGTGTAAGTGGAGGCGGACGTCGTGGGACGGAAGCGGGGATAAGACAAGCAAAAGCAAAAGCGAAATGCGGGGATTCTTCGCTGCGCTCAGAATGACAAACGTGGGGCTCTCAGAATGACAAGCGTGGGGAGCTGCGCTCAGAATGACAGGCGTGGGGCTCTCAGAATGACAAGCGTGGGGAGCTGCGCTCTGAATGACAGGCGTGGGAGCTCTCAGACATGGCGGGCGTGGGAGGCTGGCTCAGAATTACGTGCGGAGGAGGGGCTTGTGGGGAAGTTCATTCGGATTACTCCGTTTATGCATGTGCAGGATGTGCCGGCGGCGGTGCGGTTCTTTGTGGACATCCTTGGGTTCAAGGCTTGGATCGATACTCCGGGGTATGCATATGTGCAACGCGAGGTGGCGGGGATTCGGATTCTGAAGGCTTCGCAGAGTCCGGGTGAGGAGGTGCCGTCGGGGAATCGGCGGTTCATGTACTACATCGATGTGGAGGATGTGGATGGGCTGTTGGCGGAGTTGAAGCCGAAGCTCGATACGCTTCCGAAGGGGCATGTGTATGGGCCCAGGGACCAGGAGTATGGGCAGCGCGAGTTGATGGTGGTGGCTCCGGATGGGAACTTGGTGGTGTTTGGGCAGGAGATCGAGATGCCGGTGGAGGAGTAGAGGTGGAAGGCAAATACTGAGAGTCTGACTCTTCGAGTCAGAATGACGGCTGCTTGAAAATGCGGGGATTCTCGCTGCGTCAGAATGACGGGTTTGTGTGGGGCTGCGCTCAGAATGACGGGTGTGTGGGGTTGCGCTCAGAATGACAAGCGCACTAAGTAGGGTGTGATGAGGATCACCTCAATTTGCCCGGGCTGAGGGTGAGGCAGTATGCTTGGACGGTTGCAAATTGGTTCGACCAATTTATTGCGAAACATTGAAATGGGGTAGGGAATGAGCACAGCTGTAGTTGAGATTCTGACACTTCCGAAGTTTTCGATTGGGGTTGGCGACCGGTTTGCGCACCAGGCTAAGGCGCAGCTTGCGGCATGCATGCTTGCGGCGGACGCGGGCATTGAGGTGGTTCCGGTGTGGAACAAGTCGAACCGCGAACATACAATTATTGGGTCGGAACCGACGCAGACTCGTGCGGCAGCGGACAAGGCGGTGAAGGAGCTAGGTTGGACGAAGTACTACTTTCTAGACGCCGACCACATCAATCTGAAGACGGTGAACCGCTTTCTTGATCCGAGCGATTTTTTCACACTGGACGTGGCAGACCTGATTGGGCAGCCAGCCAAGGCTGAGGACGTAACGGCGTTTATCGCGGCGCATCCGGAGTTGATTGGCGCGGTGGAGATTCCTGGAATTGCCGAGCCGTTCAAGACGGACAAGGCGTTTGTGGAGGGTGTGGCGCACAAGTTTCTGGCGGCGGTACAGCATGCCGGGGAGATCTACCAATACTTGGTCGAGAACAAGGGAGTGGGGCGGTTTGTGCCGGAGATCTCGATGGACGAGACGGACTTTCCGCAGAGTCCTGTGGAGCTGCTGATTATTCTGGCGATGTTGGCGGATCAGAAGGTTCCGATCCAGACGATTGCGCCGAAGTTTACCGGCCGCTTCAACAAGGGCGTGGATTACG